>NZ_JAGEKJ010000004.1:0-276048 GCF_049887835.1 Gluconobacter sp. NFX36
AACCGGGCCAGCCGCTCTTCAACATCAAAGAAACCAGGCTGCTTCATCTGCCATCATCCCCAATCAACGCAGGAGAGATGGAATCACAGAGGAACCCTCAAATCCAGAAGGTTTTTCGAACCCTCCATCTCCTGCGGCTTCTGCCCGCATCCAACCTGTCTTGCGTGGATCATTGCCAATTAAAACATCAAGGAAAGAACACGCTGAATCCGCGACACGCTTTTGCGTAAACAGTGGAGCAATCCGCTCCTTGGCTGATCGAAGCGAACGCACCCATAATTCCAGCGTCTCTTCAACAGACGCACCACCCGTCGTCATATCCTGAATCATGGTTATTCATAGAGTCAGAACTCAACACAAAATGCAACTGTAGTGCTAGGCCGCGTTGACAAAAGGTCGGTATGATCTGTCCGGGGTTTGGCATTATTGCCTTTAACGAGGAAATATAGTTTTACCGGTACGGCGTGAGACAATCTAACGGTTCAGGAGTGTCCGATGATTGGACTTCTTGGGCCTTCTGGATACGGGTGTTGGGTCGCCCGTCTACTGGACCAACAATCATTATTGCGATGGCCTAGTATTTAGAAAGCTAGGTGGGAAAAATCTCAAGCTTGTTCAGGAGATCCCACATTCCATCGAAGTCAAAGAGACCAAGCAGTAAAATTTCACTCCTCCCCCAGTCATTGCGGAAGGAGTGGATTTAAAAATCCTACTTCAAATGGTTTTTGCGAATATTCAGAAATTGATAAGTGTCGTGACTTTGAAGCTGCGTCCGGGTTGTGTGTAATAGGATTTGGGAACGCTGATGCTATCTGGAATATCCAACGCATTATAATAGCGCTTATTGAACATATTATACATTCCGGCCTGAACCCGCAGGTTTGGGAAAAACTTGGGCGAGTACCATCCTGTCAGATCGAAGATTGCGTAACCTGGGGTTTTATTGGCATTAGACGCCATGTTCTCGACTTTGTTTCGCGCAGCAGCAAAGGTCGTTGAGAAGTTTGCCCCCCAATGTTCCCGATTATAGGCGACGCCCACAATTCCGCGAAACGGTGCTACGGAATTCAGGTGGACGCGCTCATCCGTGTCACGTCCGTCCGAATAGGCGAGGGAGGTCCAGACTTGCCAGTAAGTGGCAAACGTCCAGTTCGCTCGGGCTTCTACACCATAAATTCGAACATGCTGTCGATTAACATATTCAAAAACGCCGAACGGGTAATAGCCGCCAATTCCTGCTGCCGCCGCCGTTGTGGTGACGGTGTCGATGAAGTTGTGGTAGTAATTGTCGAAGAATGAAATTGTGGCGCCACGCTTGGAATCTCCGTATCGGGCGCCAACTTCCCAGCCGCGACTGGTCTCAGGTTTCAGGCTCTGGTTCCCAATAGAGACATAACTTCCTGTGCCGCCATATGTCAGGTACATTTCGGTAGCAGATGGCGCGCGGAATGCCTCGGAGTACTGTCCGTAGAGGGTAAGGTTTTTTAGAACACGAGCTTCGACCAGGACCTTTGGTGAATAATGGGAGCCACTGGCGCCGCTGGGGGTACCGCTGTAAGCCGCATTGTTCGCATAAGTTGCTGTGTATTGTGGGCTCCGTTTGTAATAGTCAAAGCGGAACCCGGGAGTGATATGAAGCCACTCCATTTTCCCTACCCCAATACGATCCTGTACAATTGCGCCAAGGTCCGTGCCATGGACATCCGGCATATCCGACTGATTAACATGCAGAAATCTGCATGAGTAAATGGTTGCAGTACAGTTATCCAAGCCCCCGGCGTACTGACTGGTATCAGTGATGTATGCTTCACCACCCAGCGTAATGACGTGGTGAAGGGGGCCTGTAAAGATATTTGAAGTAATTGACCCGGTCGTACCATAGGATTGAACGGCGAGATTACTGTTTCGGTCATACTCGCCGATCGGGGCAGTAAGACGATTAGCGGCGGTATCGTTGATCATGTTGACTTTCTGCCAGTAGGCAATGAGATGCGCCTCGCTGATGAATGCAGAAGGGTGTTCAGCCTTGTAATCGTAGCTACCGGAAACACGGGACCGCTTGCTCTCTTCCAGCGTGTGATAGCGGCTATAAGTGGAACTGATGCTGCTCAATGTATTTTCGTTGTAATTGCGATCAAAGACTTCTCCGGTCAGACCGAAGCGATGGCCGCCTTCGACATATTGATGAATTTTCCCAAGAAAATTACCCTGTGTGTAAGAAGCGGGATCTTTGGCAGAACGTGTTGTGCCTACACCGCCGGTGCCGCCCATATTTCCAGTTTGGCTTCCTGTTTGATAGCCACCCTGAACAAGAATCATTGTGTTATGATAACGTCCAGCGAGAGCCTGATTGAGGTATCCGCTTTCGCTTGAGCCGTCATAGGTGAGTTTTGTCAGACCGCCGAAAACCTTATTTCCCGTCAGGATATCTTCCGGATCCAAGGTTTTGAGGGAGACGACACCACCGAGAGCACCCGTTCCGAAAAAGCCGGAATTTGCGTTTTTGACAATGTCGATCGAACCAAGTGAATTAAAATCGTAAGATGATACGCCGCCATCTACACCACGGGCGCCGTCGTTGGCCCAGATTGTCCGGATACCGTCGATCGTGGTGAGGATACGGTTCTGATCCAATCCACGCATGTTAATACTCAGATTGTTGTTGTTGTAATTTATCCCGGCATCCACACGCCGTGCATAATCTGAAATACTATCGATCATGCGCGACTGAAGCGTTTTTAACGTCACCGTTGTCGTCATGACACGGGGCTTTCCGACAGTGCTATAGTCAGCGTCCGGATCAACTTTCATCGAATTGATAACATCTGCTGACGCCTGTCCGCGCACATGAAGCGGGCGGAGTTTGATCGTTGGGGGGGGGCTTGTTTCCACGATTGGTGTTTCGTTGATGGGTGTTGGTGTCTGGGCGTGTGCAACAGGAATGGCAGCCATTCCCCAGGCAAGAGCAGATGTTGCCAGCATTGTCTGGCGTCTGTGACGTATCAGAGCCGGGATATGTCGAATCATTTTCAGCCTCTAAATGAGAATTGTTCGCATTAAATCGTTCAGAGTTTATGTAGCGTCAATCCAATTGATATTGATTCTCATTTTCATTGAAGTGGGGATGCAAATCTGCCACATAGAAAGTGAACTGACTCTTCAAATCTAACGACAGAGTCTCGGTTTTTTTAAGTTATGATCTTGAAAGACAAAAGGAAAACGCCAGTTATGTGCGCTTTTTTTGCGGAAAATACGCTGTCATTTGCATTGCGTGAAAAGACAAAGTCCATTCATGACCGAATAGATCATCGGATCATGTCGATGGGATTGTTTTCAAGCCTGAACGGTTACAGAATGTTCTTGATATCACAATATATTTTCCATCGTGATGTGATAAAAATTTACGAAGATGTAACATTGCGTCGTCTTCTTCCTGATCTGGAAGCACGTAACCGCTTTGCATGCATAGAGGCAGATATGCAGGATCTTGACCTGCCGCAACCTCCAGTCAGTAGCGGGGATGTGATCCCATTTAATCCCTCGATTGCAGTTGGTTGGCTGTATGTTGCGGAAGGGTCGAAGCTTGGTGCCAATATCCTGTCTCGCATGTCATTGGCGTTGGGTTTGACAGAGAGTTTTGGAGCTCGACATCTCGCCCCGGCTCCAGAGGGACGTGGTCAGTCATGGAAGGTGTTCAAGGCTGCGATTGATGGAGCCGAACTTGACCGGAATATGTGTGCGACTGCAGCAGAAGAGGCTTTTATACGCTTTTCGAGGTGTCTGGATCTCGCCCAGAAACTGGTGGCAGAAGATGGAGCGAACGAGAAAGTGAAAAGTTGGGTTGCGCTTTAGTTGAGAATGAATATCATTATCATGAATGACATATGAGATGTTGTTCGTTGTTGAAAAAAAGGAAGAGCAGGCGTGAAGAGTAATCGTGACCTTGGTCGTCGTGGTTTTTCTGTTCTGCTTTTGGCTGCGGCACTTGTGCCCGCTGCCGGTTGGGCGCAGCCTAGTCTCATAACGGATTGCCGTGGACGTTCTGTTTCAGTGTCAGGGGCGTCTCGTATCGCCTGCATTGGAGGCACCCTTACCGAAACGCTTTATCGGCTTGGTGTATCTGAACGCATTGTTGCCGTTGACACTACTTCGACCTGGCCGGAGAGCGCGCTTAAAGAGAAGAAATCTTTAGGGTATATGCGCGCCATTTCTGCAGAAGGCGTGTTGTCCGTTCGGCCAGACCTCATTCTGGCTATGAATGCGTCAGGGCCGGCTGATGCGATGGATCAAATTGTTGCATCCGGTATTCCAGTCGTTTTCGTTGATTCTACATCGTCACCGGATGCCATTCTGAAACGAACGAAATTTCTGGGCACAGTGGTGGGACGCGAGCGGGCCGCAGACGAAATGTGCCGGGACATTCAAAGCCATTTCGATGCGCTGGAGCGGTGGCGGGCGAGTCATTCTGGTGCTCCCAAAGTTCTGTTTGTCATGCGAATGACCAATAACCGACCGATGGTTGCCGGCCAGGGCACTGCGGCTGATGCCGTGATCCGACTTGCTGGTGGCATCAACGTCGGAGCCGATCTGCAAGGATACAAGCTGCTCAACACGGAATCTCTCGTAACCCTTCGACCGGATATCATCCTGACAATGAGTCAGGGGGGAGCAGAAATCCGGCAGGCTCTTTTGAACGATCCGGGTTTTAGCATGACACCAGCAGGTCAGAAGAAAGCAATCGTGGAAATGGAAGGCGAACGACTTCTGGGCTTTGGGCCTCGCACTCCTGAAGCTGCTCTCGATCTGGCTCATATGATAGCCAAAGCAGGAAAACCAACATGATGAACGTGCGACGGCACGTGAATTTGTGGCTTCTGGCTCTTGTTCCAGTTCTGGCACTGGTAATGCTGTGTGCTCTGGACGTTGGAGCCAGTGGCATCGGAATTGGCTCATTGCTCCACGGTTCCGAGGGCGCAGGACAGTCATTATCCTGGATGGTCATGGCGCATATCCGTGCCCCACGGGTTGTTCTCTCTGCAATGGCAGGCGCAGCGCTTGGAACAGCAGGAGCCATTATGCAGGGCCTGTTTCGGAACCCATTGGCCGATCCTGGTCTGATCGGTGTGTCTTCTGGTGCGGCGTTGGCTGCGGCCTGTATCATTGTTTTGGGTGTTGATATCGCCCAGCCAGGGTTTCTCAATGGATGGGCGGTTCCGATCGCCGGGATGGCAGGGAGCTTTCTGGTCACGATCCTGCTGTATGTATTTGCAACCCGGGCAGGCATTACCTCCGTCACGACAGTTCTGCTGGCTGGTGTTGCTTTCGGGGCTTTTTCCGGAGCTTTGACGGGCATCCTTATTTTCCGTGCCAATGATACGGCGTTGCGGGATTTGACATTCTGGACGCTCGGGAGTTTTTCCGGTGCGAACTGGGAGCGTATCGGACTCCTCACGCCTTTTCTGCTTGTTTCAGGGATTATTGCTACCCGCATTGCCGCCCCCTTGAATGCGATGTTGTTGGGGGAGGCTGATGCCGCGCTGATGGGGTATCCCGTTGAACGTACCAAGCGACTGTCCATGTTGGCTGTTGCTGCGTCCATCGGGCCAGTCGTCGCGTTCGTTGGTGCTATCGGATTTATCGGTGTTGTCGTTCCGCATCTGGTGAGACTGGTAGCGGGACCGGATCATCGCTTTGTCCTTCCAGGAAGTGCTTTGCTTGGAGCGATCCTTCTCACTGCGGCAGATACGGTATCCCGCGTTATTGCGGCACCGGCAGAACTGCCGGTTGGCATTATAACGGCAGCTCTTGGAACACCGGTTTTCGTCTGGCTTCTTAGTCGCATTCATGGAGCGGATATTCCGTCATGACGCTTGAAATCCAGAATGTTTCCACGTCCGTGAACGGACGAAGTCTTGTTCGGAACCTAGACCTGTCATTGGCTGCTGGAGAGATTGTTGCCGTCATCGGACCGAATGGAGCAGGGAAAAGCACGCTGCTGAAACTGGCCTGCGGGTTGATGCCCTTGCAGCGGGGCTCTGTGAGTTTCGGAAGAAAGAACATTAATCTTCTATCAAATGGCGAGCTTGCAAAGCGTCGGGCATTATTGCCGCAGGACTGTCCCATGCGGGCAAGGTTTACAGCGCTTGAGCTTGTTCTGATGGGAACGGCCATTTCGGGTCAGTCTCGACAGGCTTCGGAGAGGGGCGCCGCTGCGTTGGCTGCGCTGGAGCATGTGGGGCTTTCTGCGTTTACCGCCCGTGACGTCATGACACTATCAGGTGGCGAAAGACAGCGTGTTCATCTGGCGCGTGTGCTGGCCCAGCTTGAGATTGCCGCGCAGGATAACGTACCGGGGTTTCTTCTGTTAGATGAGCCCCTGTCAGCACAGGATATGGCGCGTCAGAGGCTGGTTCTTCAGATTGCGGGAACACATGCGCGGCGAGGGGGTGGAGTTCTTCTTGTCCTGCATGATCTGAATTGGGCTGCCGCCTGTGCTGACAGGGTTGTTGTCATGCACCAAGGCGAGATTCAGGCGCAGGGTACCCCTCAGGAGGTCATGACCCCGCAGTTGCTGAACGACGTTTTCGGAATTCCGGACGGTTGTATTCATCATCACGACAGTTCCGGCCGACCCTATGTTGTCCCTCATGATCTTGTCATGTCGGGCAGGGCATCAAACAAGGAGACATCGTGTATATTGCAATGAACCGTTTCAAGGTCCGGCCAGACAGCGAAGAGGCTTTCCGCAAGCGTTGGCTGGAGCGCGAAGTTCTGCTCAAGACAGTACCGGGCTTTGTCAGCTTCCAGTTTTTGCAGGGGCCCAACCGGGAGGATCATATTCTCTATGCCTCTCATACCGTATGGGAATCTTATGACGCCTTTGTCGGATGGACGCAGTCGGAACAGTTCCGTGCTGCTCATGCTGGTGCGGGGCAGGGGAAAGTACTGACGGTCGGGCCGCCAGTGTTCGAGGGGTTTCAGGTTCTTCAGAACATTGAGTGAGGACTCTGATTATGGCCCAGACAGGTGCATTGATGTCTCTTACGGTTTCTCCCTGGCAGATGTTCCTTGGCGCCGGGCCGGTGGTCCGCTGCGTGATGACGCTTCTGGCTGCTGCGTCTGTCGTCACATGGACGATTTTTATTGCCAAGACTGTGGAACTCATTCGCTTGCGTGCGCAGCTCAAAAAATCAGAAACGGCGCTGGAAGACGCAGACACGCTGTATCTCGGAGAAGAATGGACGCGCGATGGTGCGGGTATCGCTCATGCCATGGTGCTGGCCGCAGAAACGGAGCGCCGCCGCTCGGAAGATATTCCTGCTGATCGTGACGGCATCAAGGAGCGGATTGTCCTGCATCTTGAGCGCCTGGAAGCTGCTGAAGGCCGTCGCCT
Source organism: Gluconobacter sp. NFX36 (assembly GCF_049887835.1). Classification (NCBI taxonomy): domain Bacteria; kingdom Pseudomonadati; phylum Pseudomonadota; class Alphaproteobacteria; order Acetobacterales; family Acetobacteraceae; genus Gluconobacter; species Gluconobacter sp. NFX36. The sequence continues at coordinate 7,394 of NZ_JAGEKJ010000004.1, forward strand.
GATGAGAGGGACTGGCGTGCTCGCCACGATTGGTGCGACGTCGCCCTTCATTGGCCTGTTCGGAACAGTGTGGGGCATCATGTCGTCCTTCACGGGCATTGCTGCTGCTCATGCAACCAGTCTGGCCGTTGTTGCTCCAGGCATTGCAGAAGCCCTTTTGGCCACGGCGCTTGGTTTGGTCGCTGCTATTCCTGCAGTGGTGATCTACAATCATCTGGCCCGTCAGACGGCGGCCTGTCGTGCCTGCGTCGCGGATCTGACGTCGCTTGTGATGCGTCTGGTCTCCCGTGATCTGGCCCGCGCGACGCTTACAGCAAGCGGCAATGTCGTTCGCTTCATGGCTGCTGCGGAGTAATCGCGGGAATGGCTATTCATATCCGCCATGCCGATGAGGCGGTGCTGGAAGCGCACGAAATCAACGTGACGCCGTTTATCGACGTCATGCTCGTTCTGCTCGTGATCTTCATGGTTGCCGCGCCTCTGACGACGGTCAACGTCCCTGTTGATCTGCCATCTTCAACTGAAACACCAGCTCCACGTCCGGATGAACCGGTTTTCCTGACCGTTAAGGCCGATCATACGCTGGCTTTAGGCGAAGATGCCGTTAGTTCGGATCAACTCGTTGATGCACTCGGTAAAGCCAGTAAGGGGAACAAGGAAGAGCGGATTTTCCTGCGGGCGGACAAAACCGTTGATTATGGAATGTTGATGGACGTGATGGGGCAGCTTCGGAAGGTCGGTTACCTCAAGGTTGCGCTTGTCACGCTTCAGGGGCAGGAGGCTGGGGAAGGGCCGTGAATTCTTCACACGCGTCTATCCCCAGGACCTTCCGGGACTGGTATAAGGGGTATCAGAAGACCGCAGACCAGCTTAGCGTCCGTATCTGGGGCCTGTCTGGTGCTGCTGTAACTGTTCTGACAGGCGCGGCACTCTGGTGGGCTGTGACCCATGTGCCAGCACAGGTTGTGGCCCCAAGTGCTGCACCGCCTCCGGCTATTGCGATTGACATGTCCCCTATGCCGACACCTGCGCCCGCTCCTCCACAGGAGGTTGATCCCGGGCCGCAGCAGATGGTCACGCCGCCGGAACCCCAGCCGGATACGCCTCAGCAGGTCGATGCGCCGCCGTCTCCGGCGTCACATCCGCCCGTGCCTGTTCCGAAGGTGAAGAAGGTCAAGGTTCATAAGAAGACAGCAAAGAGCGCGCCGCAGCCTGTAAAACCGGTCCCGATGCAGGCTCCTGTTGCCGAGAAGATGACGGCGCCTCCTGCTGCGGACAATACGCTCTCCCAGAGCAGTAGCGCGGCCTCCGTGTCCCATGCCAGTCGTTCCAGCAATGCCCCCATAACCTGGCAGGGCGATATTCTGGCGCGCCTCGAACGCTTCAAGCGGTATCCGGCAGAAGCTTTGGCCGAGCATCAGGAAGGCACACCCATTCTGTTCTTTGTCATGGATCGACGAGGGTATGTTCTGTTTGCAAAGGTTTGGAAGAGTGGAGGCTTTGCATTGCTTGATAAAGAAACCCTGGCCGTTGTCCGGCGTGCAGAACCGTTCCCACCGCCGCCTGAAGAGATTGCAGGGGCGACAGTTTCGCTGACGGTGCCTATCGAATTTTTGGTCGAGGGTCAGTAAGTCAAGAAGTTGAAAGGATGTTTTTTGAAACGTAGCGAGAAATTCCACCAATGTAATGGATCGCTTAAAAAACCTGAAAAAAAAATTGAAGCGGTTTTACCGGAAATTCGCCCCGCCATATCTTGTGCGAAGTAGCAAACGGCTCTTCTCTTTAGTGGTCCGAATGGACCATTACGCCGAATGTGAATAGCTTAATTTGGGGCAGGTTCCCTTGGCGTCCCATAGGGGATTCGAACCCCTGTTGCCGCCGTGAGAGGGCGGTGTCCTAGGCCTCTAGACGAATGGGACTAGGGCGAGGGGGTTAATAGAAGACCCCCTCGGGCTTGGCAAGCGTTATTTCAGGATTTTTTGGAGAGTAGCGGGCCAAGGGCGGTGCCGCCGAAAAGATGAACGTGGAAGTGCGGGACTTCCTGGCCGGAGTTGGCGCCCGAGTTGCTGATGAGACGGAAGCCTTCTTTCGTCAGGCCTTCATCTTCTGCTACTTTCGCGACGGCACGCCAGAAGCCGGTGATCTCTTCAGCGGAGGCTGTTGCGCTGAAATCTGCGATGGACACGTATGGCCCTTTAGGAATGACTAGGACGTGGATTGGAGCCTGCGGTGCAATATCGTGGAAGGCCAGCGCGTAGTCGTCTTCGTAAATCGTGCGGGACGGGATTTCTTTGCGAAGAATACGGGCGAAAATATTGCTGTGATCGTAGGTCATGCCACTGCTTCCTTCAGCCGATTTTTTCTTTGGGGCGGGAGGCTTTTTCGGCAATGCCGCTGGTGCCTTCGCGACGTAACAGTTCCGCCCAGACATCTTCCGGGGAAACGCCTGCGTCCACCCACATCACAATCAGATGGTACAGAACGTCAGCACTTTCTCCGATAAGTTCCTTGCGGTTGCCATTGACGGCTTCAATCAGGCACTCGACGGCTTCTTCGCCAAATTTCTGGGCAATCTTGTTCCGCCCGCGTGCCATCAGCCGTGCGGAATGGCTTAACGTAGGGTCTGTACCGCGGCGGGACTGAACGGTTTCGAACAGGCGTTCCAGCACATGTTCTCTTGCCGGTGTTGCTTTACGCTCTTCCGGTTTTGCTGCCTTTGCCATTGCCTTATTCTCCAAGTCTGACCGGAAGGCCGGCCTCATTCAGTGCCTGTTTGACGTCCCCAACGCGGAACTGTCCAAAATGGAAAACGCTGGCAGCCAGCAGGCCGCTTGCGCCAACCTGCGCGCCTTCAACGAAATGATGCAGTTCGCCAACGCCGCCTGATGCAACAACAGGGATGGTCACTGTACCACAGACAGCTCTGAGCAGATCCAGATCGAAACCGGACTTCGTACCGTCACGGTCCATGCTGGTAAGCAGGATTTCGCCCGCACCCAGATCCTGCATTTCCTTGGCCCATTCCACCGCATCTAGTCCGGTCGGTTCGCGGCCGCCCTTGGCATAGACTTCCCAGCCGCCGCGACCATTCGAGCGCGCATCAATGGCGACGACTACGCATTGGCTACCAAAGCGCTGCGAGGCTTCGCGGATCAGTTCCGGACGCGTAATCGCCGCAGAATTTACGGCGCATTTGTCAGCACCAGCCAAAAGCAGGCGCCGCATGTCTTCACAGGTGCGAACGCCCCCGCCCACCGTCAAAGGAAGGCAGATGGCTTCAGCCGTCCGGCGAACGACATCGAGAATGGTATCCCGGTTCTCGACGCTGGCCGTGATGTCCAGAAACGTCAACTCGTCGGCACCAGCGGCGTCATAGAGTTTTGCCTGTTCAACCGGATCGCCCGCATCACGAAGGGAGACGAAGTTTACCCCTTTGACGACGCGGCCGTCCTTGACGTCCAGGCAGGGAATGACGCGGAGTTTCAGCATGAACCGAGAACTTCCAAGGCGTCCTTAAGGGCAATGCGGCCATCATAAAGCGCACGGCCGACGATGGCCCCCGAAATGCCAGGAACCGTGCGAGCGATTTCACGCAGGTCCTTCAGGTGATCCAGCGTGCCAACACCACCACTCGCAATCACGGGAATGGAGAGGCGGCGGGCCATATCGGCGGTCTGTTCCAGATCCAGACCGGCCAGCATGCCGTCACGCGTGATTTCCGTGAAGATGATGGCAGCAACGCCTGCGTCTTCCATGCGGAGAGCCAGATCATTGGCTTCCAGTTCGGATACCTCCGCCCAGCCTTCCGTCGCGACACGGCCCTGACGGGCATCAATGCCGGCGACAATCTGTCCGGGGAATGCACGCGCTGCCTGGCGAACCAGTTCCGGGTCCTTGACGGCGACGGAACCGAGAATGATACGGGACACGCCGGCCTCCAGCCAGCGCTCGATCGCAGCCATATCCCGGATGCCACCACCAAGCTGCACGGGTAGGCTCGTGGCTTTCACGATGGATTCAATGGCCGGGATGTTCGTGGATTTTCCAGCGAAAGCTCCGTTCAGATCCACAACGTGAACGTGATGACAACCTGCTTCTTCAAACAGGCGTGCCTGTGCGGCCGGATCATCAGAATAATGTGTGGCGTCTTCCATCTCGCCACGACGCAAACGGACGCACGCGCCGTCTTTTAGATCAATGGCGGGATAGAGCGTCAGGCCGTGTGTGGCTTTTGCGGGCGCTTCGGACGGTGCGGGTGCGCCGCCGGCGTCTGGCGCAGCAATGCTGGATTGCCAGCGCGCAGCTTCATGTTCACCGGCGAGAAGTTTGGAGAAGAAAAGTCCGCGCACCGTCTGACCTCCGATCCGTGCATAATAGGGGTGGGTTCCCCAGTGCTCAAAGTCGAGCGACCGGAACAGCCCGATAGCAGCATCGTGCGTTTCTCGCACGTCGCAGTTGATAACCTTACAGCCCATGGCTTTTGCACCGTGGATCATGGCGTTCGCCAGAGCCCGGCCGAGACCGCGGCTTCGAGCATAAGGGGCCACGAAAAATCCTGTCAGATTGACGGTCGCGGCATGAGCTTCATAGCTGGAAGGCGGTCGGGCCAGTTGCCCTGCGCCGCAGATCAGACCCTTGTCTCGCACGACATAAAGACTGCGTTCCGGAACAAGGAGCAGCCCTTCGAAATATCGTTCCAGCGACTGATTGCCGGGAGGTTGCAGCCAGCCAAACCCACCCCCATCCAGAATGGCTGCGGTAACAGCCTCGCACAGGGCTTCCATGTCATCGGGAGACAGGGATGAGACGACGCGTTCACAGGTAACGGTCATGATGTCCACCGCAGGAAGTTGCCCATGATGGTGAGGCCGACAGCCTGACTTTTTTCAACATGGAACTGCGTCCCACAGCGGTTGCCGCGGGCGACGATAGCTGGGACCGAAGAACCATACTGTGCGGTTGCGACCAGTTCGTCAGGGTTGCCGTCATGCAGGGCAAAAGAATGGACGAAATAGCCATGCACGCCGGGTTCCAGCCCTTCTGTCAGCAGATGCGCGCCGGGCGTGAAGTCCAGAGTGTTCCAGCCCATATGAGGAAGGCGCAGACCGGCATCGGCGGCTTCGTTCATGCGGCGGATATTACCGGAAATCCAGCCCAGGCCTTCTGTGTGACCATGCTCCAGACCATATTCGCTCATGAGCTGCATGCCGACGCAGATGCCGAGAAAGGGCGTGCCATTGGCGGTTGCTGTTTCCAGCGTATTGCGAAGGTCGGTGCCCAGTCCTTCGGCGCAATCCGCGAAAGCACCCTGACCCGGAAGGATAAGACGATCGGCATTCAGGATCGCATCGGCATCGCGGGTGATGGTGACGTCGGCGTCGATGCCACGAAGGGTGGCAGCCTTACGGGCGGCCTGAGCGGCCGAGGCAAGATTGCCACCGTTATAGTCAATTACGACGACGCGCATGGGAACTCCGGGGGTGAAACGGGAGAAGGCTGCCGATCCGCCCAGCGGAGCAGCGCGATATCCTTGCTGGGGGCAGCAATCGGCGCACCGATCTTGCGTCCGTTAAGGCGCATTTCCCACAGACGGATATCGGACGTGAAAGCGGCCAGAGCGGCATGCAGGCTGACGATGAGAGCCATTTCCCATCGAGCAGTCACCAGAAGATGGAGCAGGATTGAAGCAGCCGCTGCCATCATGGCGGAAATCCAGGTGCCGTAAGTCAGGAGGCCCAGCCAGCCGAAAAACAGAACCCGCCACGAAAACCCGTCCTGCACCATGACGGGCAGGCCGAGCGGTCGGGATGAATTCGGGTCAACGCAAGGTGTGAATAGCTTCACAGGACGCCCTTGGTGGACGGGATGGCCCCTGCCGCACGCGGGTCCATCGAAACAGCGACGCGCAGGGCGCGGGCTACGGCCTTGAAGCCGCTTTCCGCGATATGGTGTGCATTGGTGCCAGCCTTGCAGGTCAGGTGCAGGGCGATATGGGCGGACATCGCAAAAGCACGGAAGAACTCTTCGAACAGTTCCGTATCCATCGTGCCGATCTTCTCACGCGGGAACGTGACGTTCCAGGCCAGATAGGGGCGGCCGGAAATATCCACTACGGCTTCACACAGGGCTTCATCGAGCGGAACCAGCGCATGACCGAAGCGCTCGATGCCGCGCTTGTCACCGATGGCCTGACGGAACGCCTGACCGAAAACGATCCCCACGTCTTCAACCGTGTGATGCCCGTCGATATGCAGATCACCCTTGGCCATCAGCTCAAGATCAAAGCCGCCATGCTTGGCGAGCGCCGTCAGCATATGGTCGAAAAAGCCGATGCCGCTGTCCACGGTGGAGCGTCCCTGGCCGTCGAGAGACAGGGCCAGAGTGATGTCGGTTTCGCTTGTCGCGCGGTGCAGACGGACGTGACGGGTTTCGGTCATGGTGGTTCTGCTACACCAGCGTGAGGGTTATTTCCACGCTGTCCCTGAAATGAGTGATGGAAAAGGAGGCTCATAGAGTGCCGCAGAACAGGGTTTCTGTCACCTCTCTTCAAGAGTTTGAGCAAGACTCTGCAAGCCTCTTGGCGGATGCGGTCGATCGCGCCATATCTGAACCTATGGCACATCATCATGCATCCCTCGAATTCCTTCTCTCCCGCGCCTCGACGGATAATCTCGTGGAGCCGCCCCCCAAGGGAGATCAGCTTCGCGATATCCTGTCCGCAGCGCTGCGAGCGCCGGATCATGGTCGTATGCGCCCCTGGCGTTACACGGTTATCAAAGGAAAGCACCGTGAGGCATTCGCTCAGGTGGTGCTTGAAGCTATGGACCGTCAGGAGCCGGATGCTCCCGATGCCAAGAAGGCCAAGCGCCGGGATCGCTTTTCCAGCATGCCCATGATTATCGCTCTGGGCATGCATATTGAGCCCGATGGCAAGATCCCGGTCATCGAACAGGAAATGTCTGTGGCCGCGGGGGCCATGAACGTTCTCAACGCCCTTCATGCCGAAGGCTTTGGTGGCGTCTGGGTGACGGGTGCTTTTTCGGAAGACCGTGCTCTACTGGAAACGCTGGGCCTGAAGGAGCCTCATCGTCTGGCTGGCTTCCTCTTTGTAGGAACGCCGGAAAAGCCGGTCGAGGGACGCAAGCGGGCCGACGTTGATGACTACATGGCCATCTGGAAAGGTGAGCCGGTTACATTTGGCGCAGACGCAGGCTGAGACGCATGACGTATGATGTGATCGTAGCGGGCGGTGGCCCGGTTGGTCTGGCCTGCGCCATTTCTTTGGCTCGGGATGGGCGGAAAGTGTGCGTTGTTGAGCGGTCTCCGCTCTCCGTTCTTGCTGATCCGCCCTTCGACGGTCGTGAAATTGCGCTGACACATCATGCGTCCAATTGGCTGAAGGACACGGGGGCTTGGGACGAAATTCCAGCAGAGTCCATTTGCCCGATGCATACGGCCCGCATCGAAACCGGAGCGGTGGGGAGCCCTCCGCTTCTGTTCGATGCACCGGCTGAGGGACCTGATGCGCTGGGTCATCTGGTTGCCAATCATCTGATCCGCCGTGCGCTGTATCGCGTGGCCGCTCGCACGCCTGGTGTTGAAATCCGTGCGGGCGAGGGGATTGAAACGGCACGGCATGATGCGCGCTCCGCGAGCGTAACCCTGACAGACGGTACCAAGCTGGATGCGGACCTTCTGGTCGCTGCTGATGGTCGCTTCTCGAAACTGCGGGACGCTGCGGGAATTGGCGCGATTGTTCATGATTTCGGTCGGAGCATTCTGGTCTGCCGCATGCATCACCCCGAGCCTCATGCCCACACGGCACTTCAGTGGTTCGATGAAGGTCAGACCATTGCTTTGCTGCCAATCGCGCCTGATGGGCGGGAAGGGGCTTCGTCCTCACTGGTTCTGACGTTGCCTGATGAAGACATTGCTCGGCTCAAGGCCCTTGAACCGGAAGCATTCAACGCGGAGATCACGGAGCGTACACACGGCCGCATGGGGCCGATGACGCTTGAAAGCCCGCGCTGTTCTTATCCGCTGAAGGCTGTGTATGCCCATCGTTTTCATGCGCCCCGCTTCGCGCTGATCGGGGATGCTGCGGTCGGGATGCATCCGATTACCGCTCATGGGTTCAATCTTGGGCTTAAGGGGCAGGAAACGCTGGCTCGGGCTATTCATGACGGGCCGGGTGATGCAGGGACACCATCGGTGCTGGCAAAGTTTGCCCGGACGCATCGTCTGGCGACGGCGCCCCTTTTTGCAGCCACGAATGCGATTGCCACAGTTTATACGCGTGACGAAGCGCCATTTCTTGCCGCTCGAAAGCTCGGGCTGGCTGTGGCCAACCGCCTGCTGCCTTTCAAATCTGCGGTCACCAATATGCTGATGGATCGTCATTCCTGAGACGTTTGCGGAGTTCCCCATGAAAGCCTTTGGGCATACACGTGCTACCCGCCTCGATGAGGCAGATGCATTGGTGGAACTGGATATTCCTACTCCTGAGCCGGGCCCCAGAGACGTCATCGTTGAGATTTCGGCTGTTTCCGTTAACCCGGTTGATACGAAGCTGCGCTCTGTCGCCCCTCCGAACGGAGAAAGCCGCGTTCTAGGGTATGACGCTGTTGGAACCGTCGTTGCGACAGGGGGGCAGGTTCGGGGCTTTCGAGCCGGAGATCGGGTGTTCTATGCAGGAAGTAGTCTGCGTCAGGGCAGTAATGCGCGGTTTCAGGCCGTTGATGAGCGTTTGATTGCGCGTGCTCCTGAAAGTCTGACCGATGAGGAAGCGGCGGCTCTGCCGTTGACAGCTCTGACGGCCTGGGAACTGTTGTTTGACCGGCTGGGATTGCGGGCGGGTGAAATGGAAAGTCCCGATGCACTCTTGATCGTTGGTGGAGCGGGCGGTGTTGGGTCTATTCTGACACAGATTGCCCGTCGTCTTACGGGGCTTGAAGTCATTGCGACGGCTTCCCGGCCGGAGACGGTCGAGTGGTGCAAGGCCATGGGCGCGCATCATGTGATCGATCATCGGCGCCCCCTGGATCAGGAACTGGCTCGCATTGGCATTCCGCATGTACGGTATGTGGCTGGTCTGACAGCGACAGGTCAGCACAAGGAGGCCATTGTTCGAGCGCTGGCTCCACAGGGCGCGCTGGCCATGATTGATGATCCGGGCGAGTTCGACATTATGCCGTTCAAGCGCAAATCCCTGTCTGTTCATTGGGAATACATGTTCGCGCGGCCTGTTTTTGATACGCCCGATATGGCGGTACAGGGTCGTATTCTGGGGCAGGTGGCATCTTTGGTGGATGCCGGCCTTTTGCGGACGACCTTGAAGCAGGTGATCGGACCGATCACGCTGGAAAACCTGCGTAAGGCCCATGAGCTTATGGAGAGCGGCAAAGGGATTGGAAAAGCCGTTCTCTGCGGGTTCTAGGGAAGAGAGAAAGCACCGTTAGAGCCTGGTTATGTGCTCTAACGGTGCTTAAGATTTCAGTTGAAGTGTGTCCGCAGAAGTGGCGTGGGTGAAATACACAGCAGAATGAAACCAAAAATGATCATGACCTTCAGAACGAAGAAGATCATATGGTGAGACATTTCCCCGGCCGTGGCCATCATCATGAAGGGATCAGGTGAGGGCAGATCTGCCCGTCGGTCCGTTTGCAGGTGCTCCAGAACGGCGTTGCGCTGGTTGGCGCGTTCCGCGCGGCGGCGCACTTTTTCAGTCCCTGAAATATCTGCTTTTTCATAAAGGACGGAAAGATATGTCTCCAGATCTTCCCGTCTGTAAGCGGGACGTCCATCCGGCGTATGTGTCCGTTCTGGGCCTGCTCCCAGAATGGCGAGAGTTTTGAGGCGGCGCAGGGATAATCCAAGATAAACGGCAGCTTCCGGGACATTCAGCAGTCGTGAGCGTAAAGGCAGGTGGAAGACCTGCCCTGTGGAAGAATGCCCGGAAAGATGTGACGGCGGAGTCATGGTCCGTGTCCCGACAGTGCAGACAGAAAGACGGTAATGGATGGCTGCCGGAAAAGCGAGATTTTCCGGCAGGGTATTGAACCGCCTCAGGCTGTTGTGAGCGTGATGTTCTCTGCGCCAAAACGGCGGAAAACATCAAACAGGATGGCATCCTGAACGCCACCGCCATCGCGTGCAGACATGATGCGGACGCTCAGGCTCATCGTCAGGTTGAAGTTGGACAAGGCGCTGACCTTTACGGACGGAGCCGGATTTGACAGCACTTCGGGACGCTGTGCCGCGACCTCGATCAGCAGGGACTTCACCTTATCCAGATCGGCCGTGCTGGGCACCTTGAAGTTCAGGGTCAATACGCTTGTCGAACCGGAAGTGGTGCAGTTCTTTACGCTGGAGGTAATGAACTGGGAGTTTGGCACGATAAGCGTAGAGCCATCGCCCAGGCTGATATCGGTTGCACGGATGCTGATGCGTTTAACGTCTCCCTTGGCACCAGCAATCTCGACCAGATCTCCAACGCGAACAGGGCGCTCTGCCATCAGGATCATGCCGGATACGAAGTTCTGGACGATAGACTGAAGACCAAAACCGATACCGACAGACAGAGCGCTCACCACCCATGTCAGATTCTGGACGGACAGGCCGGCAATCGAAAGAATGCCTAGGCCGACGAGGATCCAGGAGCAGTAGGTGAAGATGCTGAGAATGGATGTGGTCGCGCCGATATCCAACTGCGTTGTCGGCAGAAAGCGATCCCGGATCCAGTGCTTTGTCTGGCGGATCAGATAGTAGGCGACAATCACCAGGCCGACACAGAGAACAACGGTGTCGAGCGAGATTTTAACGCCATGGATCGTGTTGCCGACGAACAGAAGCTTCAGCCGGTTTCCGATATCGCCCATGCTGAAGCTGCCATCGGTCTGTGCAATCGAGAAAAGCAGCAGAAGCAGCAGGACGTTGCCCAGTCCGGATAAAATGACACTGATCTGGGTCAGGCGCCGGGATGAAAGGCCAAGCGCATGAAGGCGAACACTGAAGCGCCCTTCCGACTCAAAAACATGATCCAGCACGCTTCGCCAGCACAGGCCAAGTAGAACGACGACGGCCAGACCCGTACCGATTGAGAGCAGCCAGCCGTTCAGGGAGAAGGCAAAAGATACATAGCCCAGCAGAATGGCGACCAACGAGATACCGAAGACCAGAGACGATAGTCCAAGCGCTGTGGGGGCGAATGTTTTCGTATCGTCCTGATTGCCCAGGCGTCTGAAAACATCAATCGCGCACAGACCAACCCCTAGGGAGAAAACAATTTCCAGCAGCGTCTGAAGGGTCGGGCCGAAAACGTCCTGCGCCTGAAAAGCCCGAAGAAGGTTCAGAGACAGAATACTGAGTGCCAGCATCCAGTCCACGCCCCGAAGCGCTTTCCGTTCTCCGGGGTTTCCTTCTGCCAGAACACCCTTGCGGCCAAAGACAGGAAGGCCAGCGCCGATGATAAAGCCGCAGACAGGAAGGCTCTCCCCAAGTGTCAGGGCAATTGGACCGCCTTCCGTATCAAGGGCCGCTGCACTCCAGATGAGCCAGACAATCCCGCTGAAGACCGCGCAGAGAATACCGTTGAGGGTAATGGCAAGAATACTGCTGGCCAGTGCGTCTTTCACGCCGTTTTCGGCGGACGTGCGGAATCTTGCTCCGGCACGGGAAAGGGCTTTCAGCGTAAAAGGCGAGATGGCCCCGATCAGAACCAGACTTCCGATGCCGCCGATGAGGAGCATCATCCAGTCTGCCAGAACGCCACCGGGATGGAGGGATGAGCGGTTTTCAGGGCGTTCGGTCAGAAGGGCGTGCCAGAATTTTGGTGCTGCCGGAGAAACGGTACGTTCTGACAGGGCTGCCTGTTGCAAGCGGGTACGCCGTGTGGCCACAGCTGAATTTAGTTGCTGGGCCTGCAGGTTATAGAGTTTGGCACGCATCAATGCTGATTTGACCGCCTGCGAATTTTGCTGAAGGCGCGTGCGCTGGGCGGTGACGGAACTGTCTTCGTTGTCTGCCGCCTTGGGGCCAAGAATCTTGAGGTAGGAATCCGTTATGTCGTCGTAGGACTGAATCTGGTTCAGGGCGTCCTGTGTATTCTGTTGAACCCGCTGGGTTCGGGCTGACAGATCGTCCAGTTCACTGCTGCCAATATTGGCGTCGGCGCGGTTGAGTGTGGCGAAGATCTGTTTGAGAGTTGCAGAACTGTCTTCAAGCTGCCGATTGATCGTGTCTGAAACAGCACTCCATCCAAGCCCACCATTCGTGTCAGCCGGGATTTTCTGTGGTGTGGTCTGTGCAGCCGAAGGAGGCGCTGCCTGGGTGGCAGAAGGCAGAAGAGGCGTGCCACAAAAGAGCGTTAGGGCAAGGAAGGCACCATTGCGGGTCAGGCGGGTTCGCCCGGTTTTTCTGGGCCTTGTGGGTCTATGCTCTTTCATGTGGCGCTTTCACTCCTGGTGTGGATGATCATGTCAACGATCTGAAGGGGGCAAGGTTCAGGAAGGGCATGTATCCGTTCTGATCTGTCAGAATTTTCTGACGACAAAACAGAAAGCGCCCCTGCTACAGGAAACAGGGGCGCTGAAAATAACTGGCTGTCAGGAAAAGGCTGTATCAGGCAGGCTTGGAAGAGCCATGCGCATCAGAAATCGTCTCGAAGCCTTTGCGGCGCATGGCTTTTAGAAGCTCCGTCTTCAAGCGTGCCAGAATGCCGGGGCCTTGGAGCACGAAGGACGAATAGATTTGAACCATATCGGCGCCTGTACAGATGCGGTCGAGAATATCGTCCCCTGTTTCAATGCCGCCGCAGGAAATCAGGGCGATGCGTCCTTTGTTAAGACGCGAAACGACTTTCAGGACCTCCCGGGAGCGGGGGGCTAACGGGCGTCCGGAAAGGCCACCTGTTTCTGTCGCGTAAGAACTGTGAAGCCCAGCGGGTCGAGCGATGGTTGTGTTTGTCAGGATCAACCCTTGCGCTCCGCCCGCGATGGCCGCTTCAAGAATGGGCTCGTAAGAACTGTCATCCATATCGGGTGCAAGCTTGACCAGAAGAGGCAGGCGATCTGGATTGCGGGTATTGATCGCAGCCAGAAGATCCGTGAGCATCTGGGCGGATTGAAGATCTCGCAGGCCCGGTGTGTTGGGGGACGACAGGTTCATCGTCACATAGTCCACATATGGACTGACGCGGGAGACGAGTTCTGGATAATCCCGCAGGGGTTCTGCGCCGATCTTGTTAATGCCGATATTCGCGCCCAGAGGCACGGTCGCACCGCGTATGCGACCATTGGGCATCGGGCGGTGCAGACGTGCGAGGTTGCGGCAGAACCGATCAATCCCGCAGCCATTGAATCCCATACGATTGATGATGGCTCCGTCTTCCGGCAGGCGGAACAGGCGTGGCTGCGGATTACCGGGCTGCGGACGTGGTGTCACGGTCCCGGCTTCCACATGGCCGAATCCAAGCTTGGCCAGAGGCCGGACGGCGCGCGCATTTTTATCAAAGCCTGCTGCCAGACCGATCGGGTTCGGAAAGCGAAGACCGAATGCACGGGTGGCGAGAGCCGGAACGTCTTTCGGGGCAGCCCCCCCGAGGCCGAGGGCCATGGAGTTTATGGCAAGCTCGTGCGCCGTTTCCGGGTCAAAGCGATGCAGGAGGGGGGTGGCCAGTTTTCCAAGATCAATCATGGGTCTTTTCCTTACCGCAAACCGACGCATGGTGCACAGGGGCGGGTAGAACGTGATGCCAGAGGGGTTGGCGGCAGCGTGGGGACGCGATAGACGCGGAACAATGTGGGACGAACCCTATCTCGAAACGTGCTGTCGCTCGACACTGCATCGTCTGCTTCTTTGCGGCGATGCCGGACGCCCAATGGGGTTACGGGACCAGCCCTGCCTGGAACGTCTTGAGCGCATGGGGTTTGTGCGGTTGCGTGAGGACGGTCGGTTCGTGATCACGGAAGCCGGTCTTGCGAGGCATCGGCTGGAAATCGGCCCTACAGGCTGAGGTCAGCCTTTTTGCCATGCCTGTTCCAGCCCCTCCCGAGAGGCTGCAATCAGATCATTGAGATCACCATCGTAGAGGCTGTCCGGCACATCGGATGAGAAGATTTCGACCGTGCAGGCCCCGCGGAAACCGGCCTCCCACGTGGCATGAAGCAGATCGTGCAGCGGGATCAGTCCGTCACCGGGGATCAGGCGGTCCGTAGTGGAAAAAGGTGCGCGCCAGTCACTGACCTGAAGGACGTTGATCTTGTCTCCGGCACGGTAGATGGCGGAGCAGACGTCATCCTGCTGCCAGATGTTCCAGTAATCGAGACATAATCCCATGGCCGGATGACCGACACCGTCAATGATGTCCATCGCCTGATCAATGGTCCAGATGGCGCTTTCGATATTTACAGAGGTCGGATTCAACGGCTCCAGTGATAAAGAAACGCCAAGATCGGCTGCCAGAGGGCAGAGGTCTCGCAGATATCGGACAGTTTCATCCATGACCCGATGCATGTTGCCGTCTGGTGGTGCGCCCGTGTTGGTGACGAAGACGGTGCCCGGCGCATAGGGCGCGAGCGTCTCAATGCTTTTTCTGAGACGTGCAACCCTCTGGGCTGGCTCGGAGGGTCTGGGAGCCATTCGGCTCTCAAAGAATGTACGAACTGACGGCTGAATTGCACTGATGACCATTCCGCTTCTGGCGGTCAGGGTCATCTGTTCATGGATGCACGCAGGGTCCAGCTTAGCTTCACAAATTTCGATGGCCTGAACGCCAGCGGCTTTGTAATGCGCAACGTCTTTTTCGAAAGACCAGGGTTGGGTGGTGAATTCGTTCATACCGAACAGGAAAGGCAGGGTCATGGGATCAGCCTTTCAGGAACTCGATGACGGTTCGATTGAATTTCTCCGTTTCATCAATGAACACCATATGGGCGCTGTCCTTGAAGAAGACGGCTTCACAGTTTGGCATGTGATCTGCCACCCAGGCAGGGCCGCCAGCAGGAAGAATCTTGTCTTTCTCGGCGACCATCATGAGGGACCGCAGACTCAAATGCGGCAACACATCCCGCCAGTCCTGCGTCGTATGATCGGCCATCATGGCGTCACGAGCGTAATCGGGGCTTGCTGCCATTTCTCGCAGGAGGAAGGCTTTTTCATCCTGGGGGATTTCGTGGCTCAGGCAGTCTGCCAGATTGGTCTGATCAAAATTCTCGGAATCAAGAAAAACCTGCTGCTGAAGGTATGCTAGCCCTGCCTGATCGTAGCAGGTGGCATGGCCGAGCTTCCAGGTCGGTGAATAGTACTGTTTCGGTGTCTGCTGCACGAAGATGGCGCTTCGGAGCCGGTCCTGCCCGAACAGTTCCAGATAGGACCAGATAATTGGACATCCGATGGACCAGCCCAGAACCGTGGTGTCCTGAAGATTCAATGTTCCGATGAGGTCCCGCAGATCAGCAGCAAGACGGGCGATACGGTAGCCATGTTTCGGTTTGTCTGAACGGCCATGACCGCGCAGGTCCATGGTAATGACACGCGCATGTTCTGACAGGGCTTCTATGTTGCGGTGAAAGAACCGTCCGGAAAATGTCCATCCGTGAATGAGGACGAGCGGTCGGCCGTGCCCCTGCTCATCGTAGTAAATACGGGTTCCGTCACTGGCAGTGATGTGCGGCATGGAAGGCTCCGGCCCCGCCTTGCAGGGTATGAAAGGGATGTGAGGCCATAGCGTTTCAAGGGTATTGACGGTTTCGTGGTAAAGGAGCGTTTGCGCTTGCGTGGACGCATCGGTAAATTGGCAGTGTCATGACAGCTTCCTCTCCTTCCGTTCCCCCGAACCGCGTTCTTGCGCCGATTGATCTTGGCCAGGGTGTGGTGATCGAAGACCCGGTGATCCTCGCTCCGCTTTCGGGCGTGACGGATCTGCCGTTCCGTCAGCTTGCACGCGACCTGGGCGCCGGGCTTGTGGTGTCTGAGATGATCGCGTCCTGGGCGATGATCCGGGAAAACGAGAACACCATGCGTATGGCGCGTCCGGCTGATAATGGCCCGAATGCCGTACAGCTTGCGGGCTGTGATCCGGAAGCCATGGCGCAGGCTGCAAAGATTGCGGTCGATGGAGGGGCTAACCTCATCGACATCAATTTCGGCTGCCCCGTGAAGAAGGTTGCGATCGGGCAGATGGCTGGTTCGGCCCTGATGCGTGATGAAGTGCAGGCCGGAAGAATCCTTGAGGCGACGGCACGCGCGGTCAATGTTCCTGTGACGCTCAAAATGCGGATGGGCTGGGATCACAACTCCCTGAATGCGCCACGGCTTGCGAAAATCGCGGAAGAGAGTGGAATCAGGCTCGTGACGGTACATGGGCGTACGCGTCAGATGTTCTACAACGGGACGGCCGACTGGCGTTATGTGAAGACCGTGAAGGACGCTGTCGGTTTGCCGGTGATCGTGAATGGGGACATCAATTCGATCCGCGATGCACGTGAAGCGTTGCATCAGTCCGGGGCGGATGGCGTGATGATCGGGCGCGGGTGTTATGGGCGGCCGTGGTTCACGGCTCAGGTCGCTCAGTCCCTGAAAACGGGACAGGATGTCCCTGATCCGGATCTGGCGACAGAAAAATCCATTGCTTTGCGCCATTACCGGATGATGCTCGATCACTTCGGAGAACGTCCCGGTCTGCGGCTCGCTCGCAAGCATGTTTCCTGGTATTCCGCCGGGCTTCCGGGCTCTGCGACATTCCGTTCTGCCATTAATCGCGTGGATAACGCGCCGGAAGCGATCGGGATGATGGAAGAGTTCTATGATCGGCACATTGAGGCTGGCGTCGTAAGGGATCGAGAGAATGGTCCTGCGGGGAGTATGCCGCGTGATGGATGCAGTGAGGCAGCCTGAGGTCGTGAGGCATCTCTTGTCTGATCGTTGCCTTGATCGTCAGGCATGATGACGCAGGTTGAACCCCTTCTGGCGGATGACGCCTGTCGGCCGGTTTTTCTTTATGGGGCCTCTCGGCTGGATCGGCAGGATGTGGCGCGCCGTCTGCATAGCCATAGCCGTAGAGCCCGGAAGCCTTTCATTGTCGCTGCGTTGACCGCCACTCCCTGCGCTTTGCGGGAAGAAGCCCTGTTCGGAGGCCGTGAATCGGGATGGTTTACGCAAGCCCAGGGCGGCACTCTGCTTGTGGATGAGATCGATTGTCTGGATCCGGCTTTGCAGGCTCGATTTATTGAGGAAATCGAACGTCTGGAAGCGGATGTCAGAATTATTGCTGCCAGTCGGCATGACCTGACCCTGTTGTTGCGGCAAGGTGGTTTTCAGGCCGGATTGCATCGTTGGCTGACGGCATTCGAGCCATCTCAGCGTCTCGGGCCAGAACGGATCAGTGCGGTCTGTCGGCTTCCCGGAGCTGGAAATGATCGCCCTCGGGGATTGGCCAGAGCTCTGGAGCGTCCGCTGACCGAGTATTTTGAAACCGGTCTTGAAAATGATGCAGGTGATCTGCATGCCAGCGTGATTGGGGAAGTCGAGCGGCCGCTCATCACCATGGTGCTTCGGCGCACAAGCGGTAATCAGCTTCGGGCAGCGGCCATGCTTGGTCTGAACCGTAACACCCTGCGCAAGAAGATTAGGGAACTGGATATCACGGTTCCAAAGGGAAGTGACGAGTGAGTGTTTTGTCTCCGGGGCGTTTGCTGAGACGACTGACAAGCGCCAACGGGGTGGTTCTCCTGACCGTGATGGCGCTGGTTCTGGCGTTTGCGACCTTTGTTGTTCTTGCAGGGGGAATGTCACTTGCGCACCGTCCGCAGGTGCAGGCGATCATTTTCCTGCTTGATTTCATCATGCTCATGCTCATCACTGCGGCGGGCGTGGTGCAGATCGGGCGGATGCTGGCAGAGCGGCGGCTGGGGCTGGCTGGGGCGAGGTTGCATGCGCGGCTCATCACCCTGTTCGGGATTGTGGCCGTTGCGCCGACGATCGTTGTGGGCGCTGTGGCGGCGCTGTTCTTCCACTATGGCGTGGAAATCTGGTTTTCCAATCGTGTCAGTAATGCGCTGACAGAAGCGCGGTCTGTCGCTGCCGGATATTTGCAGGAACATAACGACAATATCCGTACGGAAGCGTTTGCCCTCGCCAACACGCTCATCCTCATCCAGAACGATGAACTGTTCACGCATGGAACGGATCTCTTCCATAATCCGGCGCGTCTTCAGGAACTCCTGGATGACGAGGTCTATGAGCGTGGCCTGACGGATGCAGAAGTTTTTGATCCCCTGACCAATAAGGTTCTGGGGGTGGGGGGACTTCTGGGTAACACCGACATGAACGCGCGACCTGCCTTGCCGCCCAAATCAGTTGTGGAAATGGCGCGTGCAGGGGACGTTGCCATTCTGGACCGACCGGATCAGCGGATTGTCCGTGCTGTGGTGTCGCTGGGCGGAAATTCCGGCCTGATGCTGGTGATTACCCGGCCTGTCGATCCGGAAGTTCTGGAGCACATGCGCCGCACGAATGAACTCGTGCAGGACTACCAGCGCATGATCTCCAATCGCGGCAAGACGCAGGTCACGGTCGTGGTGATTTTCGGCTTGATGGGGTTGCTGGTTCTCGCGGTTGGTATGCTGACCGGTCTTGCTCTGGCGAACCGTATTGCCAACCCGCTGGGTCTTCTGATTCTTGCTGCGACACGGATTTCTCAGGGGGACTTGGGTGTCCGCGTGCCGGTTCCCGCAAAATCCAGTCGGGAAAAGGACGATGAGGTTGTGGGCCTGTCCCGTGCTTTCAACCGGATGACGGATCAGCTTGAGAGCCAGCGTTCGGAACTGATGCAGGCTTACGATCAGATCAATGAGCGCCGCCGCTTTACGGAAACTGTTCTGGCGGGTGTGTCGGCGGGTGTGATTGGTCTTGATCGCGGGCAGGTGATTGAACTCCCAAACCGTGCAGCATCTGTTGTGTTGCAACGGGATCTGAAGCCTGCCATCGGCACGAAGCTTTCTGTGAGTGTTCCAGAGTTCTCCGCTCTGCTCGACAAGGCCCGTCTAGCCCCTGATCGGGTACACACGGATGAAATTCAGGTGGATACGGACGGGGCGCAGCGTCCCGGTGGTCCGGGTGAAGGTGGTGGTGCTGGAGCGGGCCGGACACTTCTGGTCCGGGTTGTGGCAGAACTGCGTGGCACGGATGTTGCGGGCTATGTTGTCACCTTTGACGATATTACCGCCCTTCAGTCAGCACAGCGTAAGGCCGCATGGGCCGATGTCGCACGTCGCGTTGCTCATGAAATCAAGAACCCTTTAACGCCGATCCAGCTTGCTGCAGAACGGCTTAAAAGGCGGTTCCTGAAGGAAATCCAGAGCGACCCGGACACCTATACCCAGCTTGTGGATACGATTGTCCGACAGGTTGGCGACATCGGCCGGATGGTCGATGAGTTCTCAGCCTTCGCGCGGATGCCGCAGCCTGTCATGCAAAATGAGGATTTTTCAAGGATCTGTCGTGAAGCTCTCGTTCTTCAGAGAAATGCCCATCCGGACATTGTGTTTGAAACGGTCGATCTTCCGCCTTCCGGGCCGATTGTACGGTGTGATCGGCGACTCATAGGGCAGGCACTGACAAATCTGCTACAGAATGCAGCTGATGCTATTGTCATGACAGGCCGCGGAAAACCGGGAGAAAATGGTCCTGAAGGGCTGGTGCAGCCAATTGGTCACATTGTGGTGGGCTTGCACATTCGGGACGGGCATGTCCTGCTAGGGATAGAAGATGACGGGATTGGTCTGCCAGCGGGGGAACGCCACCGGCTGACCGAGCCCTATGTGACACACAAGGCAAAGGGCACGGGCCTCGGTCTTGCGATTGTCAAAAAGATCATGGAGGACCATGCCGGGATGCTTCAACTCACCGATCGGGACCCTGATCCGTCCAATGGGCGGCGCGGGACGCTCGTCACGCTGTCTCTGCCTCTGGCGGAGCCGGACGGTGCGGGAGAGAAGGAAGGCCGGATCATGAGGATGACAGATGGAACATGAGATTCTGATCGTCGATGACGAGCCGGACATCCGGTTCCTGATCGAGGGTATCCTGAACGACGAAGGATACGCGACCCGTACGGCCGCGAACTCCGATCAGGCTCTGGAGCTTTTCAGGGCTAACAGGCCGTCTTTGGCTATTCTGGATATCTGGTTGCAGGGTTCAAAGCTGGATGGTCTTGAACTGCTCAAGACCATGCGGGCCGAAGAGCCGGGAATGCCTGCAGTCATGATTTCGGGCCACGGGACGATTGAAACGGCTGTGGCCAGTCTCAAGCATGGGGCCTATGACTTCATCGAGAAGCCGTTCCAGTCGGACCGGCTGCTGGTTGTGGTGCAGCGTGCCCTCGAAGCTGCGCGTCTTCAGCGGGAAAATGCAGAACTGAAGCTGAGGGCTGGCCCGGAAACGACGCTTTCTGGGGAAGGTGCAGCCATTTCGGCAGTTCGTGCTCAGATTGAGCGTGTAGCCCCCACCAATTCCCGGGTGCTGATTACCGGCCCGGCTGGTTCCGGCAAGGAAGTGGCCGCGCGCATGATCCATGCACGGTCCCGCCGTGCGGAAGGTCCGTTCGTTGCCCTGAACTGTGCCACACTGGCTCCGAACCGCTTTGAGGAAGAACTTTTCGGCCTTGAGGGTAGCGATGGACAACCAGCGCGTCGAGGCGTTCTGGAGCGTTCCCATCGGGGGACATTGCTCCTTGATGAAGTGGCCGACATGCCTCTGGAGACGCAGGGCAAGATTGTCCGTGCCCTTCAGGATCAGACATTTGAACGGATTGGCGGGAATACGCGCATCAAGGTGGATGTTCGTGTCATCGCGACGACCAACCGGGATCTGCAGTCTGAGATCATGGCGCATCGGTTCCGGGAAGATCTGTATTACCGTCTGGCTGTCGTACCGCTGCGTATTCCGTCGTTGCGCGAGCGCCGGGAAGATATTCCGGGTCTGGCCAAGCACTTTCTTGAGCGCTGTGCCCAGTCTTCCGGACTGCCAATCCGTGAGCTTTCCGTAGATGCGCTGGCTGCCTTGCAGGCTTATGAGTGGCCAGGCAATGTTCGCGAGTTGCGGAACCTGATGGAACGTCTCCTGATCATGATGCCGGGCTCGGGGAGTGATCCCATTCGGGCTGATATGCTGCCTTCCAGCATCAGTCAGGGGGCACCTTCCATGACACGGCTGAACTCCGGGGCAGACGTCATGAGCCTTCCGCTTCGTGAAGCACGTGATCTGTTCGAGACCCAGTATCTTCAGGTTCAGTTGATGCGTTTCGGCGGCAATATTAGCCGGACAGCCAATTTTGTCTGCATGGAAAGAAGTGCCTTGCACCGCAAACTCAAGCAGTTGGGTGTGACGACACAGGAAGATCGCTCCACTTCTCCTGCTGTCGGAAGTTGAGCACTCTGTGACTTTATTCCCTTTTCTTTTCAGGACCGGCGAGACACCCGCATCGTGACGTCAGAATCTTTCAATCCTCCCGCCGGAACACAAACCGTGCAGGAGGTTTTTCTCCAGCATCTTCATCAGACCGAAGCGCCTGTTACGGTGTTTCTGGTCAATGGCGTGAAGCTTCAGGGGGTGGTGGCCCAGTTTGACAGCCAGACCCTTCTTTTGCGTCGTGATGGGCACGTTCAGCTCATTTACAAACATGCCATCAGTACAATCATGCCGGTGGGAGCGCTCCCACGCTTTGCGGAAAATGAACTTTGAGCGGATTTGATACCAAAAAGCCTGCAACACGTGCTGCGGTCATTCTTCCATGGGAAAAGACTGGACCGCAGGAAGATATTCGCGCTGCTGATGCCCGGCTGGAAGAGGCGGTCGGTCTTGCTGCTTCCATCGGTCTTGTCATTGTTCGTCAGGCCGCGATCCTGCTGCGGGCACGTCGTCCGGCAACATTGCTTGGAAGCGGGCAGGTGGAGCAGCTTGCCGAGGCTGTGAAGCTCGATCAGGTTGATGTTGTCATCGTCGATGCGCGCCTTTCGCCGGGTCAGCAGCGCAATCTTGAAAAAGCCCTTGGCTGCAAGGTCATGGACCGAACGGGACTCATTCTCGATATTTTCGGTGCGCGCGCGGCGACGCGAGAAGGTGTGCTTCAGGTTGAACTGGCGCATCTGGAATATCAGCGTTCACGACTGGTCCGTCTTTGGACCCATCTTGAGCGTCAGCGCGGTGGCTTTGGCTTCCTTGGCGGCCCAGGTGAAACGCAGATGGAAGCGGATCGCCGGATGCTGGCCGAGCGGATTGGCAAGATCAAACAGGAACTGGAGAAGGTGCGGCGGACACGCGGCCTGCATCGAGATGCCCGCAAGCGTGTTCCTTTCCCGATTGTGGCTCTGGTGGGATATACGAACGCGGGTAAATCCACGCTGTTCAATGCTCTGACTGGTGCTTCGGTTCATGCTCAGGATCAGCTTTTCGCAACGCTTGATCCGACTATGCGTGCGCTTCGCCTTCCGTCCGGGCGGAATGTCATTCTGTCCGACACTGTAGGCTTCATTAGTGACCTGCCGACAGAACTTATCGCGGCTTTCCGGGCGACACTTGAAGAAGTGTCTCAGGCGGATGTTATCCTGCATGTGCGTGATATCGCCCATCCGGATAGTGCTGCGCAGCGTGCGGATGTGCTGAGTGTTCTGGACGGCATGGTGCGTGATGGCATGCTGGATGCCCAATGGCCGGAGCGGACGATTGAGGTTCTGAATAAGGCCGATCTGATGGGCGGCGTTGAAGCTGTTCCAAAGCGGGAAAACGCGGTTGCAATTTCCGCCATCACTGGCGATGGCATTCCGGATCTTTTTGAGACGCTGGACCAGTATCTGACACAGGCCATGCTCGATATCCGTGTCCAGCTTTCGCTCCAGGATGGTTCAGCTCTTGCATGGCTCTACCAACATGGGGAGGTGGTAGAGCGTCTGGATCATGAAAATGGAATGGACGTGTTTGTGCGTCTGTTTCCCATGGACCGGGAACGCTTTGAGCTCAGTTATCCCGGGCGTACGGTCGCCGCCTGAAGAGACGCTTTGGCTCTGGCCGCTTTCGCCTTCTGGCGGGAGCGGTCCAGCGGAACAGCCAGAGCGAATGTCAGGATCAGTCCTAGAACATTAATGATGATCTGAAGTCCGAGGCCCGTGCCAAAGCTGCCAAGGATGAGCCGTCCCAGCAGATCAAGGACTGTGCCGAATGAAAACACTTCCAGTGAGTTTCGGCCCAGAAGAGCCAGAACCTGCCCCAGTTTGTCTGCAGAAAAGCGTCGCAACAGGCTGGAGGATTGCACCAGATAAAAGATCGACATGATGTCGAACAACCGCCAGATGGCGAGAGTGGATTTGCCATTATTCGGCGGTGCAGGAAACAGCCTCAGGCCACCGAGATGCCAGTATTCGTATGGGAAGCACAGGACAAACGCGCCGATCAGGTAGCCGCCGCAGAGCACTTTTGCCCAGGTTCTGGCGGGAAGATCGCCATGATGCCGTGAGGCCCAGACGGCGCCTAATACACCCAGAATATAGAGAAATTGCCAGCCGAACGGGTTGAGATACCACCCATTCGGGTCCAGCCAGTTTGGAATGGTAATGCGTGGATCAATATTCGCGACGGCCCAGATCGCAGCACTGCCACCCAGTAGCAGCCAGACGCTCTTTTTGAGCACGGCATAAATCAGCGGGAAAAGCGCCAGAAGAACAATGTAGAGAGGCAGAATATTCAGATAGCTCGGTAACGCATCGAACGTCAGGATACGCCAGAGCCAACCATAGCCATGTGCGAGTTGTGGTTCGAGGATATATTCAGGCACAGGTTCATAGTGACGCCAGTGTCGGACGGTCCAGACGAACACAAGCGTCATGGCTGTTTGATAAAGGTATAATTTGGCGCAGCGGGAGAGAATGCGCCTGATGCCGCTGCTCCAGCCTTCCCGGTCAATCAGGCGGCCATAAGCCAGATAAGACGCATATCCTGCCAGCATCACAAAGATTTCTGCGGCATCGGCAAATCCAAAATTTCGGATCGTGATGCGGTTGATGAGGTTATCTGGCACATGGTCTGCCAGCATCATTAGCAGGGCAGCCCCTCGCAACGCATCCACGCGATGATCGCGAGTATGCTTGCGCGGTAAAGATTGCGCATCGGATGAAGAGGCGGGCAACTGCATAGGGGGTTAATACAGTTTTCGCTGCACCAAAGTATGGAGGTTTGCTTACCGCAACATTAAAGATTGTATGGAAAACCGAACAGGTAGGATGCTCTCACTCTTGTCATCTGTTTCCTGAGCCCGCGCGACAAAGGTTTTTAATGCTGGAGTTCAAGCAGGACTATTAAATTTTTCGAAGGAAATTAGTGGCGCTGGGTTTGTACATAATCATTGGCTGTAAAAGGTGGGGCAGAAATTGCGTAAAAGGTGAGGGATGAATCTTCTGCCGCCGCGATATGGTGTCTGAGGCGGGGGCTGATGCGAACAATATCTCCAGCCTGAACAGAGGATTTATCTTCTCCAAGCCAGACCGTGCCTTTGCCTGAGTGGATGAGATAAATCTCTTCAGAAGCTTTATTGTAGCTCTCGGGGTAGGCGGCTCCAGGGGCTAGAGTGAACAGGGCAATGCTTTGATGGGTCGATAGCAGAACTGAACCGATCCCTACAAATTCCTGTAATGTGCTTCCTGGTGCTGGATACATGGCAGGAACATGTTCGGGGTGCACGACCTGTGCCGCAGCAAGGCCGGGTGCAAACAGAAGCGCAAAAATGCCGTATCTGAGACTCATTGGGGCTGGTCTTTCGTGCGGGTCAGGGCCGTAATTTGTTTGCGGAATGCAGGATAACGCTGACTGAGAATCTTGCGTTCGCCAAGCTTGAAATCTTCCTGAATAAAGCCGGGCGCCATTGTGGTTCCAACAAAAGACCAGCCTGCGGGTCCTACGGGAGAAGAACCCTGCCAGACATTCTCCGGGACAACATAGGCAGGATGATCGTGGTCCAGAACGACGTCTTCTGCGATGCCATCTGGATGCAGGAGAAGGAGATGAACGGGGTCGCCGGAATAGAAATGCCAGATTTCGGCGGTCTTGAGTTTATGAAGCGCAGAAAAATCCTGCCGCGTCTCGACAAAAAGAATTGCTGTTGAGAGAGGGTGCGCAATGCCGTCATAGCGGTCTGGGAGCGCTGACCCCGGAATGGTTTCGGTTGCCCGCTGGAGTTGCGCAAACCATCCCCCTTCCGCGGGAATACGCTGCATCTTGTAGTGTTTGATAAGCGCCTGAGCCGCAGCAGGAATTGGAGTTATTGCGCTTGAGGAGGTCAGGGAAACCGGACGTGCTGTTGCAACGGGAAGAAAACCTGCGACAAGCAGGCCACTGCACAGAAGGCAGGCATTCAGAAAGCGTAGCATCCGGAAGGAGTGTCCTTTGGCGGTCGCGGGGCCCGTCTTGTGTACCCCGCTTCCGGTAGAGATGCGATGGGGCCTGCCAGTAGAATTACATTGCGAGCAGGGCGTTGTCAGACTGCGACGCAATGATGCTGTGCTGGTCCTGCTTCAGACCCATTACTTCTACGGTTCGCCCATGGTTGCGTAGCTTCTCCAGTGTCTTTTCGAGGACCTGAACAGACGTCACATCCCAGAAGCGGGCATGGGTCAGATCCAGAATAACAGTGTCTGCATCTGTCAGATAATCGACGGCTTCGTAGAGGCCCTCGGCTGACGCAAAGAAAACCTGTCCCGCGACTGTATAGATTTCCGTCGAGCCATCGCGATGGGTACTAATGGTCAGGAGTGCTGCGGCTCTCCATGCGAAAAAGACGCCTGATAGCAGGACGCCAGCCAGAACGCCTGCTGCGAGGTCATGTGTCAGGACGACAACAACAACTGTGATCAACATGATCAATGTTGAGAGTTTTGGCTGGCGAACCATGTCACGCAGACTGGACCATGAGAACGTACTGATGGACACCATGATCATGATGGCGACGAGCGCGGCCATAGGTACCTGGCCGACCCAGTGATGCAGCAGGACCATCAGGGCTAAAAGAAACGCACCGGCAGTGAAGGTCGAAAGACGTCCGCGGCCACCATAGCGCAGATTGCCGACGGTCTGACCGATCATGCCGCAACCTGCAATGCCGCCAAAAGCGCCAACGAGAATGTTGGAAATTCCGAGCCCTGTGCATTCCATGCGCTGGTTGCCGTGCGTATCTGTCAGATCGTCGACGACTGAAGCGGTCATCATGGATTCAAGCAGTCCAACCGCTGCCATGGCGACAGCATAAGGCAAAACGATCGACACGGTGGCCCAATCAAAGCTGATATGGGGGAATGTCAGGTGAGGAAGGCCTGTTGGTAGCTCGCCAAGATCTGACACCGTATGAACCGGCATCGGATGCAGCATGGTGATGGCTGTCAGCAGGACGATACAGATCAGGGGAGAGGGAATGGCATCCGAGATTTTCGGAAGCAGATAAATAACGACCAGTCCCAGAGCAATAAGGGCGTATGTTTCCCAGCCCACACCGAGCATCTGGGGCACCTGTGCGGAGAAAATCATGATGGCCAGTGCATTGACGAAGCCTGTGCGGACTTCGGCCGAGACAAAGCGCATGACGGTTTGCAGCCTGAGCAGGCCAAAGACAATTTGCAGGGCTCCTGCGATCAGGGTCGCGAGGATCATGGCCTGTACGCCATGAGCATGGACGAGGGGAGCCGCAACCAGAGCAACCGAGCCTGCGGCTCCGGAGATCATGCCAGGTCTGCCTCCAAAAATCGCGATCGATATCGAAATGATGAAAGAGGCGAAGAGGGAAACAGCCGGGGAGACCCCTGCGATATAAGAGAAGGCAATAACTTCTGGAATGAGGGCAAATGTGCCGACCATGCCAGCCAGAACCTCACGCAGCGGGTTTTCACCCCACTGACGGCGGTAGAGAGCGGGTGTCATGTTCAGTCCTTTGAGGATGCAAGGTCAAAAGGGTTGCGACGTATTCGGGCCCGGCGCGGCAATGAGACATTCAGTGTAACGCGACTTGCTTTCTGAATGAAGCGTTTCTGCCAGAAAATGGCAGGTGGTGATTGAACACTCCGTGTTGTTAGGACGTTGGCGTTTCACTGACTATGAGGAGCGTTCTATGAGTAACTATCCGAAACCCCCGTTCGACACGCCTTTGCAAGACCGTATTCCTGGTCAGACGTCCGAGATGACGCCAAAGCCGGATCATGGAGAGCAGAGCTACGTCGGGAGTGGGAAGCTGCGTGGAAAGGTCGCCATTATTACAGGCGGCGATTCTGGAATTGGTCGTGCAGTTGCTATTGCGTTTGCTCGTGAAGGGGCTGATGTCGCGCTGTCATTCCTGCCGGAAGAAACAGAAGATGCCCGTGAGACAGCACTCTGGGTTGAGAAAGCGGGGCGTAAAGCGTTGCTTCTGCCGGGGGATATCAAGGAGCGTTTTGTTTGTAAGGAAATTGTGGACAAGACTGTCGCCGAGTTTGGCGAGGTCAATGTGCTGGTCAATAATGCTGCGTTTCAGATTGAGCGGGACTCTTTGGACGAAGTCAGTGAAGACGAATGGGATCTGACGTTCGATACCAATTCGGGGGCTGTCTTTCGGTTGTCCCGTCTTGTCGTTCCGCATATGCCATCGGGTGGCTCGTTGATCCACACGGTCTCGGTGAATGCTGATCGGCCCAAGCCGAAGCTGCTTGCCTATTCAGCGACCAAAAGTGCCATTCTGAATTTCAGTGGTGGACTGGCAGAACTTCTGGCTGAAAAGGGTATTCGGTCTAATACGGTTGCGCCGGGACCGATCTGGACACCTTTGATCCCGGCGACAATGGATGGCGAGCATGTTCGGAACTTTGGTGCGGATAGTCCCATGAAGCGTCCTGGCCAGCCAGCAGAGCTGGCTGCAGCTTACGTTTTTCTGGCCAGTGATGAGGCAAGTTATGTCTCAGGGGCGAATATAGCTGTGACTGGTGGCGTGCCTGTGATCTGAACTGAAAAATTTGTAGAAAAATTTGAGAAAGGGCTAGACGCCTGCTTCGGCTTTCTCTAAAGAACGCATCGCTGTGTGGCGGATGTAGCTCAGTCGGTAGAGCGCCGGTTTGTGGTACCGGTTGTCGCGGGTTCGATCCCCGTCATTCGCCCCAGCATTCTTTTCCAAAATAAAATCAATGAGTTAGTTCTTCAGAGCTCTTGCGGGTTCTAACGCTGCTTCATGGGTCGAGCGTCATGCCTTTTGGATCATTCCAAGGGCTTCTGACCATGCACCATTTGACCCTGCGTGGACGCACGTATTGCGTTCGCTTCATCATTCCCAAAGACCGTTGGTTTGACGTTGGCAAAGCCACAGGGTCCATCACAGGACGCCGTAGAGACATCGTGCGGACACTCGGGACGCAATGTCGTTTCGAGGCCCTGAGGCGTCGAGATGCGGTCATTTCAGCAATCTGCAATCATCTTAATCGGGTCCTTCAGGAAGCCGATATGGAGCCGTTGGGCTCTGGGTGGGTTCCTCAGTGGTCCAGTGATGCTTCTAACGATGAGCTGCCTCTAGCTACTCCCAATAAGGCTTGTGTTCGGCCTTCTTCTTCTGATGCCATTATGACAAAGACGCTTGCACGGCGAGCTTTAGAGAGATGGCAGAGGCAGGAAGAGCCTGAGTGCTTGGGCGCTTTGCTAACCAGATGGCATCGAGAGCTAGACGGACAGGTTAAGAACGAGCTTTTGGACCGTTACAGGCTTTTCTTCAGGTCTCTTGGAGATTATTTTCTGGGGCAGGAAGCAGGTGGTCGAACGGTCCATTAAGTACGAGCCTCCGACCCTATGAGTGCAAAACGCTAAAGCATAGTTTGAAAATGCATTTACAAGCTCCGGAAAGGAGCAAAAATTCTTGATGAAATTATATCGAAATTGTAACGTATAGGATGGGAAGTTCAGGAACGGAGCATTGTCATGGAAAGACCGTGGTTCGCAGCGAAACGATATAGTTACGGAACCGGGCGCGCCATTACCTGGGAGGGGCGCGTCACGATTATCGTGTCCATGGGAATTATTGTTTTGACTAATCTGTTCATGATGTGGGCCAAGAGTATCCCGATCATGGTTCTTTCCTTCGTTATTGATCTTGTGACCGTTATTGTGCTGCTTTGGATCTGTTCTGTGAAAACAGAAGGCGGATGGAAATGGCGCTGGGGCGATGACTAGGTGGACGCTCTTTTTGCTCTGCCAAGGGTTTATGGCTTCGTTGAGTGTGGTCCAGGCGTATGATGTCGGCGCCAGTGATCTTCCAGGGCCATACGTTCGTAGCGAAGCTTTTGCCGGATCCAGTGCAGCATTCCAGAGAGCGTGACGACAACAATTCCTACAAAAGTCCAGCTATCCAGCGGTTGATGAAAGAGCACATAGCTGAAGGCTACGGCCCAGAGCATTTGGCTATACTGGGGTAGGGCCACGCGATTGGCGGGAGCGAGTGCCGTTGCCATCATCATGAAAAGTTGGCCCAAAGCTGCCAGAAAACCGTATCCGAACAGAAGCGCCCAGGTTGCAAGGCCATGTGGCCAGCTGGCGTGTGTCAGCATCAGAAGTCCATCGCCTATCAAGGGGCCGAAAAGACTTGATCCGAACAGGGAAAGTCGGGCGCTGTTATTACCCGCCAGTCGGTAGGCAATGACGCTGGTAGCATTGGCTGCGGCTGCAATAACGGCGCATAAATGGCCAAGATGAAAGGCCCGGACGCCGGGGCGCAGCACAATCAGAACCCCGAGAAATCCAACTGCGACGGAAAGCCACGTCCAGCCTGAGACTTTTTCCTTGAGAAGCCCAACAGAAATCAGGGTGACGAAGAAGGGCATCAGGAACATGAGTGCCAGTGCTTCAGGCATTGGCAGAAGCATGAAAGCCATGACGCTGGCTGCTGTTGAAACAAAAGTGGAAACCGCGCGCAGCAGCCACATGGATGGCCGGTCAGTTGCAAAAATGTCGGAATAGGGTTCGTGAGGTTTCCGAATGAAAGGCAGAATGAGGAAACCCAGCACACCTCCAGAAAAAGCCACTTCAAAAGGGTCGAGGTGTCCTGCCAGTCCTTTGGAGCAGGCATCGCTGATTGAGAAGAGTGCAAAGCCGACAAAGGACAGCATCATGCCCGATGATAGAAATGTTGCTTTCATGTGAGGTGTCCCCCTTTTTGGGCGTGGCCCAGGTGGGGACTATGAAAACCTCATGGGTCAAACCGTCAATGTTTCAGAAGATGAAAAGCTCTGTTCTGCTCAGGTCAGGTGTGCAGGAGGTTCCGATAAAAGCTTCTGCAAGCCGGCCTCAAGCGGGATTGGATCGATGCCAAGTCGTGTCCGCATGGGAGTGATGTCGAAATTCTTGTCTTCCAGTAGTCGGCGGACTTCCTCGGGAGCCACTTTTGGCAATTTCGGGAGGTGTCGCGTCACATGGGACGCTGCCACTAGAAACCATCCGGGTAACGGGATGATCGGGCGACCTCCGAGACCTGAGAAATACAGGATCATCCGTACGAATGTTCGATATGAAACGGTATTCGGTCCAGCGATAACGAGGCTCTCTGGTCCACTGACTTTCCCTTCAAGAAGCAGGTTGATTGCCGCAATGATGCTCTGGGTGACGTCCTGCTGATTAATGGGCTGAACGAGCGAGCGGCCACCGCCTGGTAAGGGAATGACCGGCAGCCGTTCTAGAAGAAGAGCCAGGCGCTGCACGTTGTCTTCGCCTTGGGCGCCGTAAATCATGGTTGGATGCAGCAGAATGGAAGGACGTCCATCCGTTTGTAATGCAGCTTCCCCAGCCAGTACGCCTCGGCCATGATCATCGAGCCAGCGGGTAAACTTGCGTGTACTGCCCAGAGCAACGATGGGGGCGTTCGTTGCGGCAAGAATGGCGGGTAGATGTCTTGCATGTGCTGTGTTGACGACAACCGCTGCATTTTCGAGCGCGATCGGCAGTGCAACAGGGTCAGTCAGGTCTGCTTGGCGAACCGCGATGCAAGCTTCTGCAAGGTCAGGGGCCAGTTTGCCACGATTACGGACAACGACAATGACCTGATGTCCGCTTTTAATCAGTGCCCGACAAAGAGCTGCACCGGAGCGGCCACTGGCTCCGATAACGCAGATTTTCGCTATTGAGCTGGATGGCAGGGTCATTGAGCAGTGACCGTCAAGGCTTCAGGGGAGAGAAGGGACAGAGCGCCAACAGGTGTCGAAGCCAGTGTGGAAAGGGCAGTGAGAGCCATTGGAGGCTTGGGGGCAAAGACGATGGAGAGCGTCCGGTTGTCAGGATTGGCAACATAGTTGGGGAGGGCAGCGAGAGAAGGGTAGGGTGACAGCGCCATTTCCAGTCCCTGCGCCATAACTGTTTTGGCCTGATCCTGTTCGGTGCCGTTCAGCGGGCGGCCCGCGTTGAGGGATGGGAGAAGCTGTATCAGGCGATCACCATGGATGGTCAGGGTTGTCTGAACCAGTCGAACCGCATCCTGGAGGGGCTGGGACGAAGAGAGTTTGAGTTGCTGATCGGATGGCCCTGTCAGATCCATGGTGAAATGAAGTTCTGTCAGGTCTGGGACTGCCAGAAGGGCTTGTGCATGGACTGCACCGGTTTCGGCTACGCGCTCCTGTGTATAAGTCAATGTGGAGTGGAGGCCATCGATATGGACCGGTGTTTTCGCTTGAGTGGAATGGAAATGAAATCCCTGCCCTTCGAAAGTACTGTTGTCCCTGCCGTTTTTCCTTGTCCCCTTCCCGGTCAGCGTATCCAGTCTGAAGGATCGGTCTGAAGAAATGATCTGGGCATTGGAGAGTTTGAGGCTCTCAACGGGCGGAATGGCATAGGATAAGGCGGTATTGCCTGTTTGCTGGGCCGCGACCCAGGCAGAAAATTCAGGCTGTTTGATTTTGAAATCCCGAAGCGACATTTGCAGGGAGATCATGTGCGAGGTTCGGTCTGCCTGAAGCGACGTGCGAGACACAATTCCCATGACATTCTGAATGGTAACAGTTGCCGTCTGATCTGGCCCGTACCCTTCGATCTGAATGCTGTCACTTGTCAGGCTGTTGAAATGTGTTCCGTTCGGTTGAAGAACTTGTGAGAGGTTCTGGACAGACAGATGATCGACAGTCCCGCGATCCAGTATGATGTTGCCGAAATCCAGGGCCTCAAGACCGCTTTTCCCTGGAGTAGGGGGTGGTGTGACAAGATGTGTCATGTGAGCGCTATGAGCGCGAATGATGCTGTTGGGGGTCTGAAAAGTGGGATCTTCCATGTCCAGATGAGACAGGATCAGGCCGCCATCAGGAGTCGGGATGGGATGACCGAGACGCATGGTATGAGCCCGGAACGTCAGGTTTCCATTCTGTAGAACAACATCTGTCAGGAGTGCTCCACGAGCCAGGATAGCAGGGCGAGCAGAGGCGTAAGTCAAGGTGGCGCCAGCAGGGAGAGCGGCGCGAAACCGCGAAATTCCGCGGTCTAGCGCGACGGTGGCGGCATGATTGATGCCAATGGCGCTCATTCCTGCGATGACCGCGAGCAGGCTCGCTGTGAGCCAGGGGCGTTTCACGTTCTTTGATCCCGTTTTTCGTCAGCACAGGGACCGGACGTCATGGTCCCAAAAGGTGGCCGCACGATACCACTCCAGACGTCAGGGGCAAATCAGGGTCGGAAAAAATGTGGTATCATAATACCTCATTGACAAAAATGGCGGGAAACTGCGCCGAATCATCTATCATGATTCGAAAAGATGACTTGACGGAAAGGCGCAGGACCGCAATAAGGCCGCACCTGATCCGCTTTCAGGGGCAATGGTCTTCCTTCGGGACAAGCCATCGCTGCTGGGAGCGCCATCCACGGCGCGGTTCTGCCGCGCCCCAAGCTGGAATGTCACTGATGAAGACCACACGTTCGCTGAAGCCGGCGGAGGTGACGAAGAACTGGGTGCTGATCGACGCCGAAGGGCTCGTTCTCGGCCGTCTCGCCACCATCATCGCTACCCGTCTCCGCGGCAAGCACAAGCCACAGTTTACCCCGCACGTCGACTGCGGTGACAACATTGTTGTCATCAATGCAGAAAAGGTCGTGCTGACGGGTAACAAGGTTGGCCAGAAGCTGTTCCATTACCACACGGGTCATCCGGGTGGCATCAAGGAGCGCACCATCACGCAGCGTCTCACGGGCAAGAACCCGGGTCACGTTGTCGAGAAGGCTGTCGAGCGCATGATCACACGTGGTCCGCTGCAGCGCGCTCAGATGAAGCACCTTTATGTTTACGCTGGTTCCGAGCACCCGCATGACGGCCAGAAGCCTGTCAAGCTGGACGTGGCTGCCCTGAACCGCAAGAACACCATCTCACACGAGTCGTAAGGCCTGACCATGTCCGAGACCCAAGAGCGCACCGGCACGCTGCAGGACCTTGCGAGCGTTGCTCCTGCAGTTGCCACCAATGCCGCCCCGGTTCACGAAGTAAAGCGTGATGCACAGGGCCGTTCCTACGCAACCGGTCGTCGTAAGGACGCCGTGGCCCGCGTATGGATCAAGCCTGGCAAGGGTGACATCATCGTCAACGGCCGTCCGGTCACGACGTATTTTGCCCGCCCGGTTCTGCGTATGCTCCTCACGCAGCCGTTCCTGATCGCTGATCGTTACAACCAGTTCGACGTGTATTGCACGGTTGCTGGTGGCGGTCTGTCCGGTCAGGCTGGTGCAGTTCGTCACGGTATCTCCCGTGCACTGACGCATTACGAGCCGAGCCTGCGTGGCATTCTGAAGGCTGCTGGCTTCCTGACGCGTGACAGCCGTATTGTCGAGCGTAAGAAGTACGGCCGTGCGAAGGCACGTCGTTCCTTCCAGTTCTCGAAGCGCTGATTTTCAGCTTTTCGAAGCTTCGGAGAAACCCCGGTCATTTTGTGGCCGGGGTTTTTTCACATCTGGAGACTGAATTTAGTGTCTAAAAATACGTCGTTTCAGAAATAATATTTCCCTATCGCCACTCCGGAACTCCTGTGGCAGAGTGCCCGCACGTTTATCAGACCAGCTTGCGGAAGTTCTTTTCCATGACGACCTTTACCATTGAAAAAACCGATACGCCCATCGATCCCGCTCGCCGTGCGGAACTGCTGGCCAGCCCTGCTTTCGGTCGTGTCTTCACCGATCACATGGCGGTCATTCGCTATACTGAAGAAAAAGGCTGGCATGATGCCAAGGTGACGGCACGTCGCCCGCTTAGTATCGACCCGGCTTCTACGGTGCTGCATTATGGTCAGGAAATCTTCGAGGGCATGAAAGCCTATCGGGAAGCTGATGGGCATGTGGCGACCTTCCGTCCGCAGGCCAATGCATCGCGCTTTGCTGCATCCGCAAAACGAATGGGCATGGCTGTTCTGCCGGAAGACCTGTTCATTCAGGCCGTGGATGAACTGGTTCGTGTGGACCAGGATTGGGTCCCCTCTGGCGAGGGGCAAAGCCTCTACCTGCGTCCATTCATGATTTCGAATGAAGTCTTCCTCGGTGTGAAGCCCGCGACGGAATATCTGTTCATTGTCATTGCCTGTCCGGTCGGTGCGTATTTCAGTTCCGGGTGTGTGTCTGTCTGGGTCTCCGAATTCTACACGCGTGCTGCGATTGGTGGGACGGGCGAAGCCAAGTGCGGTGGTAATTATGCCGGTAGTCTGGTGGCTCAGGCTGAAGCCAAGGAAAAGGGCTGCGATCAGGTTCTGTTCCTTGATGCCCGTGAGCGTCGCTTTGTCGAGGAAATGGGTGGCATGAACGTCATGTTCGTCCGAGATGACGGCAAGATTGTCACGCCTCCGCTGGGCGGCACTATTCTTCGTGGCATTACCCGGGACAGTCTGATCAAGCTTGCTTCGGACCACGGCATTGAAGTTCTTCAGGAACCAGTGGAAATTGATGAACTGTTCGCTGGCGCTGCGTCTGGAAAGTATACGGAGGCATTTGCCTGCGGGACGGCCGCAGTCCTGTCGCCTATTGGCAAGCTGATCCGTCCTTCAGGGGAAGCGGTTTTCGGTGATGGCAAGACGCCAGGCCCTGTTGCGATGAAGCTCAAAACTCTTCTGACTGATATTCAGGGGGGGCGGACAAACGATGTGCATGGTTGGGTGCATCGTATCGTCTAAGGGGTAACAAGATCCTGCTTTTGGCGAGGTTTTAACTTGAGGGGCCGGGCATGTCGCGGAATGTGACAGAGTTTGCCCGGCTCTTTTCGCTTCGTATTTCTGCACAGATCCGACTTGCCTTGCGTAAGTGTAAGCTGGCACATCCTACCGATACTTTGTGACCACAAGACCCGGAAATGGTTTCGACGTTCCCGTGGGATCCTTTCGTGCGGTTGAAAGAATATCTGCTCTATGGTTCAGCATGTCGTCCCGGTAATCCTGTCAGGTGGATCAGGAAGCCGTCTCTGGCCTGTTTCGCGCAAGAGTTATCCCAAGCAGTTCTGGCCGCTTTTGAATGAAAAGACACTCATTCAGGAAACGGCGCTGCGGGGGCAGGGCGCTGGTTTTTCAGACCCGATTATTATCTGTAATTCAGAACACCGTTTTATCGTGGCTGAGCAGTTGCGGGATGCTGGAATCCAGAAAAGCCGGATCGTTCTGGAGCCTGTCGGGCGGAACTCTGCACCTGCTATTGCAGCGGCAGCCTTTATGGTTGCGGAGCAGGACCCGGAAGCGATCCTTTGGATCATGGCAGCCGATGCGGCGATTACGGATGAAGACGCGCTGCGTGGTGGACTGGTAAAAGCGATTGATGCAGCAGAGAGCGGGCGGATTGTCACATTTGGCATGACGCCGACGCGACCCGAAACCGGTTACGGTTATATTGAAGTCGGTGATGAACTGAAAACTGTCCGGGGGGTCTACGATGTTTCCCGGTTTGTTGAGAAGCCAGATGCCGAGAAGGCTCTCACGCTTTGCAGCTCCGAGAAGTATCTCTGGAATTCTGGTATGTTTGTTGTGAAGGCCCGTGTCTTTCTCCAGGAGACCGAGCGGTACGAGCCGCGCATTTATGAAACCGTTGGTCAGGCAGTACGCAGCCGTCATACGGACATGGATTTCGAGCGGCTTGAAGAAAAGAGCTTCGCTGCAGCGCCGGATATCTCGGTTGATTACGCGATTGCTGAACGGACAGAACTTGCCGCTGTTGTGCCGGGTAGTTTTGGGTGGTCTGACATTGGAAGCTGGGATGCGCTTTGGGATCTGAGTACCAAGGACGCAGATGGTAATGCGGCTATTGGTGATGTCTTTCTGGACGGGGCGAAGAACTGCTACGTTCGATCTGACGGAATTGTCGCTACAGTGACGGGTGTCGAGAATCTGATCGTGGTTGTTACGCCGGATGCGGTCATGGTCTCACATCGGGACCGGGCACAGGACATCAAGCACATGGTGTCCCGTCTGACGCAGGCCGGGCGTAAGGAAGCGACCTCCCATAACCGCTGTTATCGTCCTTGGGGCTTCTACGAAAGTCTCATTCAGGCGGATCGTTTTCAGGTCAAACGGATTGTGGTTGAGTCCGGAGCGAAGCTTTCCCTTCAGAAACATTTCCATCGGGCAGAGCATTGGGTTGTTGTCGGTGGCACGGCGCTTGTGACCCGTGATGATGATCTGGTTCTGGTACGGGAAAACGAGAGCGTTTATTTGCCTCTTGGGTGCGTTCACCGTCTGGAAAATCCTGGAAAAATTCCGTTGACGTTGATTGAGGTGCAGTCTGGCCCGTATCTTGGGGAAGACGATATCGTTCGTATCGAGGATGTCTACGCACGGAGTTGAGCGATCTTGCGATCAGGCAGGTTGGTCTATCCAGCCCGCTCTGATCGCTTCTGTCAGTTGCTCGGGTGTATCGAGATCGTCCAGAAGTTCTGGAGCAGTTATTTTCAAAGGGAGATTGTTCTTCCAGAGATCCCGAAAGCCCTTGTCTCCCTGAAGTTCTGATGCTTTTGCAAGTGTGTCCGCCGTCAGGCGTACAGGAATACCCAATGCGCCTGGCCGATATTGTGAGACGATATTATTGCGTGCGTCATTCGCAAGCAGTTGCTTCAGGTGTACGAGCGTCAGGCACGGCTGATCTGTTCCTGCGATCAAGATAGGCTCGGGGTGTCCTCGCAATGCTTGCGCTGCCACTTGAAGGGAACTGGCGAGGCCGGTTTCCCAATCTGGATTGCGGCAGATGTCTATAGGTAGATCAGTGAGTGTCGTTTCAACAGCCTCAGCGCTTCCGCCAGTGACAATGATCAGACGATTGGGGCGGGTCTGTAGCAGCAGATTAGCGGTATGCCGTACTAGCGGCATCCCCTGCTTCAGGAGCAGCTGTTTTGGTTGCCCCAGGCGTCTGCTGCCGCCTGCGGCCAGAAGGACGGCATTATGAGACATCACGACGGTCGATATGCTGTGACTTGAGAGAGAATGGACAGGGCAATTTCCATCGGGTTGCGAGCATTGATGTCCATACCAGCAGGTAAGTGAAGTTTTTCAAGAGTGTCAGTCGCAATGCCCGCAGCTTTGAGAGTGGCGAGGCGGCCAGCTATTTTGCGGCGGCTTCCGAGAATACCGACGCAGAAGGCATCGGAGTTCAGAGCCCTGGTGGCAATGGTCAGATCGGTATGGGCGTCGTGGGTCAGCGTATAAACGGCTGTCCAGCGATCAAGGGTGAGATCGGAGAGAGCCTCTGTCAGGCGTCTGCGATCATAATGCTCTGCATCGACCATACTGGGAGGGGCGGCGGGTCCCAGCGGACGGAGTAGGACAGTTTCGATATTGAACTGTGGGGCCAGTTTCAGAAGTGCAAGCGTAACGGGATCTCCCCCTGCCACGACAATCCTCAGCGGTGGAGAATAATGCCGCACAAATATTTTTCCCTCTTCGGATAAGGGCGGGGTGTGCGTGAAATGCATTAGTCCTGTTTGCAGGTCCGTTACGAGGGCGATGGCCTGACGGCTGGTGCGGGCGTTCCGTAAGGCTTCGACATGCATTGCCAAGTTTGCAATTGGCCGCACAAAAATGCTGATCCGTCCTCCACAGGTGAGTTGGATATCCAGAACAGGACTGCCTGCGCCATAATCCAAGAGGCGAGGAGTACGGTCTTGCAGGCATTGCAGGGCTTCGGCCGCAACTGCGGCTTCAACACAGCCCCCAGAAACATATCCCTGAACGTCTCCGCTGCTGGAGATGGCCATTTCACTGCCGAGGGGACGGGGTGAAGATCCGGTAATGGACACGAGTGTGGCGAGAGCAGCCTGCTTGCCCTGTGCAAGCCATGTTTCCAGTATGGGAAGGAGATCATCTGTCAGGCCGTATTCTGGCCATTGGGGAAGGGGTGCAAGCCTGTCCGGCCCCATCATGAAATATCCTTTCCTTTACGAGCGCGAGAGACTAATCCCAAATACGATTATGACATAGCCTGTCATGAACAGGAGTTGATCCGTCCCGCGGCAGGTTTATATCGGCAGGGATAATCAGTGGAGCAGAAATTGGTCGAACTCCTGAGTGTCGCACAGGCGGTGGATCTGGTTCTGGGGTATGCAGGTCACTTTGGGACTGAACAGGTTCCTCTGGCTGAGGCCTCGGGCCGTATTCTCCAGCAGACCATCAGTGCGGAGCGTGCCCAGCCTCCTTATGATCGTGTCATGATGGATGGTATTGCCTATCGCTATGGAACGGGTTCTGTTCTTGAGTGCCGGGGTGTTCAGCGTGCTGGCGTGCCGGGGCAGGGGCTTGCGGAAGGGGCTGTCTGCCTTGACGTCATGACAGGCGCGGTTTTGCCTCAAGGGGCAGATACTATTGTTCCGGTCGAGCGTCTGCTTCGGAATGGAAAGCAGGTTCAGTTCGAAGAGGGCTACACTCCCCAGAAGGGCCAGTTTATTCATCGTAAAGGCTCTGACTGTGCGGCGGGGCATGAGCTGCTATCCCAAGGAGTACGGCTGAATGGGCCGGCCTTGGCCGTTCTGGCCGGGAATGGACATGCGACTGTTGAGGTGGCCGCTCTTCCCTCCATCGGAATCATCGCAACGGGTGACGAACTGGTTGATGTCGATGCGTCGGTGCGAGACTGGGAAATCCGGCGTTCGAACGAATACGCTCTGACAGGGGCTTTGGTGTCTCGAGGGTTCACCCGTCTTGAACGATCGGTTGTGCCTGATGATCTTGCCAGGACGATTCTGGCACTGGAAAAACAACTCGCCAGGCACGACGTTCTTGTCCTCAGCGGGGGTGTTTCCATGGGGCAGTTCGACCATGTGCCGAAAGCCTTGATGAAGCTCGGGGTAGAACGTGTCTTTCATAAGGTCGCGCAACGCCCCGGTAAGCCACTCTGGTTCGGTGTTGGCCCTGAAGGTCAACGTGTTTTCGGGCTGCCCGGTAATCCGGTTTCCGCGACATGCTGTGCGACGCGCTATGTCATTCCCATGCTTCTGGCGGGACAGGGCGTTGTGCGTCCTGAGACATATTCCGTACAACTGGCGGCAGAAGCCTCCCGCGTCTCAACATTGACCCGGTATCTGCCTGTTCGGGTAACGCATGATGAGTCCGGGCGCGCGATGGCGATGCCACATCCGATGCCGACTTCAGGCGATTTCAGTTTTCTGGCTGCAACTGATGGCTTTGTAGAGTTGGCGCCCGGCGCAGGCTTGGCTCCTGCTGGATCCCACGCTGTTTTTCATGGCTGGTAGCACGCCTTTGACATCTGTTCGGGATCGTTTCCAGCGGCCGTTGCATGATCTTCGGATCTCCGTCATGGACCGGTGTAATTTCCGGTGTCCGTACTGCATGCCGGAAGCAACGTATCATGAGCATTTTCGCTTTCTTGAGCCTAAGGAAAGGCTGAGTTTCGACGAAATCGTTAGGGTTGCTCAGTCGGCGGTTTTGTTGGGCGTGACGAAGTTGCGGCTGACAGGTGGTGAGCCGCTGCTGCGTCCTGATCTGCCCTCTCTGGTCCGTCGTCTGGTGGAGATTCCAGGGGTTGAGGATGTGGCCCTGACGACGAATGGCGTTCTTCTGGATCGTCATGCTGCCGCTCTCAAAAATGCAGGGTTAGGGCGGGTTACAGTCAGCCTCGATAGTTTGGACCCTGCGATTTTTTCCCGCATGAGTGGTGGGCGCGCGCAGCTTGAGCCGGTGCTGGCTGCGATTGAACAGGCAAATGCGCTTTCGTTCCCGGGGGGCGTGAAAGTGAATACTGTTGTGCAACGCGGTGTGAACGATACGGGCGTGGAGGATCTTGCTGCCCGATTTCGGCACACTGGCGTTATCGTGCGCTTCATCGAATATATGGACGTTGGAACGCGTAATCATTGGGAACTGAAAGAAGTTGTTCCTTCCCGTGACCTTGTCGCGCGATTGAATAAAGTGTGGCCTCTGAAGCCGCTGGGCGCCCAGTATCAGGGGGAGGTGGCCCGTCGCTACCGTTATCAGGATGGTGGTGGCGAAATCGGATTTATTTCATCTGTGACGGCGCCCTTCTGTGGGGACTGTTCCCGTGCCCGTCTGTCTTCAGATGGGAAAATCTATACGTGTCTGTTTGCCTCTGAAGGTACGGATCTACGCAGTCTTTTGCGGAGCGATGTTAGGGATGAGGCACTCCGGGAGCGGTTGGCGTCCGTGTGGCGGGCGCGGACGGACAGATATAGTGAAGAACGTGTTGCAGGTGAGACCAATTCGGCGTCACGCCGGATCGAAATGAATTATATTGGTGGTTAGATCGGGAGGCCGGGACAGATGAAAACGCTTACCCATGTCAATGAGCGTGGAGAAGATCCGCGGATGGTGGATGTCAGCGGCAAGACCGTGACGGAGCGCACGGCTCATGCGCAGGCGCGTGTTCTGTTTCCGGCCGATGTGGCTAAGACCCTGAGCGATGCGGGGTTCATGACAAAGAAGGGCGCCGTTCTGACTGTCGCGCAGATTGCGGGCGTGATGGGCGTGAAGGCGACGTCCCAGTTGATCCCGCTTTGCCACCCGCTGTCTCTCAATGGATGTCGCGTTGAGATTACAATGGAAGGGGACGAAGCCGTGATTGATTGTCGCGTCTCCTGCCAGGGAAAGACCGGCGTGGAGATGGAAGCCCTGACCGGGGCCTCTGTCGCTGCACTGACGATCTATGACATGTGCAAGGCCCTTTCGCACGATATGGTCATCCGGGATGTTCGACTGATGGGAAAGGCCGGAGGAAAACGGGATTTCCAGCGGATCGAAGCATGAGACCGCTTTACGGGCTGGTTCTGGCTGGCGGGGTCAGTTCCCGCATGGGGCAGGACAAGGCTGCGCTGACCTATCATGGGGAGCCGCAGCTTCGGTATGCTTTTGAAGCATTATCCCCGATGGTCGAGCGGTGTTTCGTATCGGTTCGGCCTGCACAGAAAAACGAGCCGTTGCGTGCGGGTTTTCCTCAGATCGTTGATGCGGTCGATGTGGATGGTCCGGCTGCGGGTCTTCTGTCTGCTCATCAGGCTTATCCTGAGTCTGCGTGGCTGGTGTTGGCCTGTGACCTGCCCTTACTGGATCGTGTCACGCTGGAGACCCTGATCGGTGCTTGTCAGCATCAGCATACGGCGGTGGCTTATCGCAGTGAGCATGATGGTTTGCCTGAGCCGCTCTGTGCAATCTGGGAGCCTGCGGCTCTGGAGGCTTTGGCGCGACAGGTGGCGGGCGGTCGGAACTGTCCGCGGAAACTTCTGATCAATAGCGATACCCTGCTTCTGTCTCCGCAGACGCAGGGGGCATTGGATAACATTAACACCCCTGAGGAACGCGAAAGCGTGGCCCGACGGCTGGGAGGCCAGATGATCCGCCTCGAAGTGGAATATTTTGCTCAGATGAGAGAGTTAGCGGGGCAGAAGACCGAAACGGTAGAGACCGCTTTTGGCACTGTCGGGCCGCTCTATGAGCAGTTGAAGGAAAAATATGGCTTTCCCTTTGAGGCTTCTCGCCTCCGGGTCGCTCTGAACGGGGATTTTGCATCTTGGACACAGCCTTTGAAGACCGGAGATCATGTTGTGTTCATTCCCCCGGTGACGGGCGGATGACGCGCTTTCTGATGGCGGATGCGCCAGTCGATCTGAATGCGTTGCGGGATGGCTTGCATCTGGCGGAAGCCGGAGGGTTCTGCACGTTTGAGGGGTGGGTGCGGAACAGCAATGAGGGCCGCGCTGTGGATGGTCTTGAATATGAGGCTTATGCCGCGCTGGCCGTAAAGGAAGGCGAACGGATCATCGAGGAAGCTCTGGCCCGTTTCGAGATCAGCCACGCTGTGGCGATGCATCGCACGGGAACGCTTCGGATCGGGGATGTGGCTGTCTGGATCGGTGTATCTGCGCCGCACCGGGATGCGGCTTTCCGGGCCTGTCGGTACATTATTGACGAGATCAAGCATCGCGTTCCGGTCTGGAAGAAAGAGCATTACCTTGATGGGGATGCCGAATGGGTTGCCTGCCATCATTGTCAGACGGCTCCTCGGGCCAGTGATGAATCGCATAACCATGGGCATCATCACGATCACGGTTCCTGCGGTCATCAGCATTGAGTGTCTGCCCGATGATGATTTCTCAAACGTCATCGGGCACTGCTGTGCTCTTTTTTCGGAGATGAATGTGCGCCCTTTCTACTGAGGAATGGGAAGGGCAGATTGTATTTTTAGATTGATATTGCAAATCATTCTCAACTAATGTGTCTCCGGTTCTGCTGATTCGGAGATTGATCATGACACGGACACCACTTTTCCTGTCTGACCTGTGCTGCTGTGAGCGTCTGGCGCTCTGGAGTATCCGGTGCCTGGTCAGTCGTTATCGACTGCCTTACTGCCATGAGACGCGCACGACGGATGGCATGTTCCCAGCGTCGTTTCGGCCTGTGCTGGATGCGGCTGAGCGGGCGTTCGAGGATGCCAGTCAGCATCTGAAAGCGATGGGAGCACCGCCTCTCGATATCAATCCGCCAGGATCGCAGGGCTTGAGCGCTATGGAAGAGCGTTTTCTTCAAGGCATTCAGACTGTTCAGAACGAAGGGCAGAAAGAAGTTTTTGCTCTTTTGGCGGATCTGTTTCCCGAGCGCCTCATGCAGGGCTACGTCGTGACAGCCCTTGCGCTGATTTCGGATTGTATGGCTGGGATTGGCCACTGGCTTCCACGGCATGAGCGGAAAACGGCTGGGGCAGGTGCATTGTCGTCTCTGGCCCGCTGGAAGAAGATTCATCCCGCAGACATGCGCGTTCTCTGGCCACGTGATGTTCCTCCGTCATGGGCGGGAAGAACGTTACATTAAGCTGGCAG
The DNA here is from genome assembly GCF_049887835.1 of Gluconobacter sp. NFX36. NCBI lineage: Bacteria > Pseudomonadati > Pseudomonadota > Alphaproteobacteria > Acetobacterales > Acetobacteraceae > Gluconobacter > Gluconobacter sp. NFX36. The sequence goes on from NZ_JAGEKJ010000004.1 coordinate 50,691, forward strand.
GTGTGAAGATGAGAAACACTTCTTCCACACGCGGGGAGTTCGAAACAGCAGCGGTTTCGCTTTTGCTTCTCAGTCTTGGGATTCTGAGTTTCAGTTGGATTGCATGGATAGGTTTTGACCTGACCCTGGAAGAAATTCTGAATGCTTTCTGGGGACAGGGGCAGGTCTGGTCGATGTTCAGGGAGTAGGGGATCAGTCTACCCCGACCATTACGCTGGAGGCCTTGATCACGGCATAGGCATCTTTACCAACGGCAAGACCAAGTTCATCAACGGCTTCGTTCGTGATGGCGCTTGTAATGATCGTGCCATTCACGTCGATCGTGATGTGAGAGGTGGTTGCACCTTTCACAATACTGGTGATGCGGCCTTTGAGCTGATTACGTGCACTGAGTTTCATGGGTCTGTCCTTGCTGATGGGGTTTCCTCAAGGTGGATAACGATCCAGTCAGGCACAAGATTGGCCCGAGAGTTGGCAAAGCCAGATCTCTCGGTGCGGAATCTTTCAGATGTAATGTTCACTCAGTGGTGGAAAGCCGTTGAACCCAACGGAGCAATAAGTCGAGACATAGGCTCCCGTTGCCAGAATCTCGATCCGGTCACCCGACTTCAGACTGTTGGGCAGTGGAATGCGGTTCTTCTCATAAAGAATATCCACACCATCGCAGCTTGGTCCGGCTACGACGCAAGGGGAGCGCGAACTGTCCGTTTCGTCATGGGGGGTGCGGAACGTGTAGCGAATGGCTTCGCCTTCTGTTTCTGCAAGTCCACCAAAACGACCAATATCCAGATAGACCCAGCGTGGATCTTTCTCGGCACCACCGCGGCGGCTGACGAGAATGACTTCGCTGGAGACTACGCCAGCCTGACCCACCATATAACGTCCCGGCTCAAGTAGGACTTCTGGCTCACCATCCGGGAAATGTTCGGCAAGTGCACCGCGGATGGCCGTGCCGAACTCCTGCACGGACGGAATGTTTTCCCGATAATGCGTTGGGAAGCCACCGCCCAGATTGATCATCTGAAGATCGAGACCCTCCGCGCGCAGCTCATGATAAAGTGCTGCGGCTTTGGCGATAGCATGCTGATAGGCCGCGATGCCCGTCTGCTGGCTGCCGACATGAAAGGAAAGGCCGTAAGGGTGCAGGCCAAGCTTTTTCGCGCGTCGCATGAGATCGCCAGCATGGGCGATTGTCGTGCCGAATTTACGTGAGAGAGGCCAGTCAGCACCTTCGTTTTCAACGGCCAGACGGCAGAAGACACGGGCTCCGGGCGCATTAGCGGCGATTTTCTCAAGCTCTTCCATGCTGTCCAGCACGAAGAGATCAATGCCCATCGCACGGGCCTCGCGGATCGCACTGACCTTCTTCAGCGTATTGCCGTAGGAAATGCGGTCCGCCGTTGCGCCTGCATCGAGGCACATACGGATCTCTTCCAGGGAGGCGGCGTCGAAAGAGGAACCAAGTGCGACCAAGCGCTTCAGAATAGCCGGGGCCGGATTGGCCTTGATGGCGTAATAGATCTTGCCCGACGGCAGCGCGTCATGAAGAGCACGATAGTTGTTTTCCACAACATCGAGATCAACGACGAGGCAAGGAGTTGCCGGCTGCTGCTCGGCAAGAAAACGGGTGATTTTGGGAGTCATGACACTCATTCCCAGAACCGGACTCGTCAGGGAAGAATGACACCCTGCGAGTGTGTTGCGAAACGGTCGAACGGACCAGCGAATAGCGGGGACCCAAACAAGCGGGACCCGGAAGGCCAGAACGCTTGACGTCGTTGCGTAACCTCGAGAGGGCCAGTGGCACGTGCGTTGCTGCGTGACGGGGCGTATGAGACCAAAGCCTTATCGTTGCAAGGGGTATTTTTGCATTATCTGCATTTAGGAAATAATGATGGCTGCGAAATCAGGGCAAATTCGGAACGTAGAAGGCTATTTCTGCGTATGAGCAGGGCTGATCTTTAAGTTTGAAGAGCAGCTCACTTTACAGTCTGCCCATAACAGGAACTGCCGAGGACCCCTGCGTGAGCCTATTCCCCGATTCTGCATCATCTTCGGAACCTGACCGGAAAACAATCCAGAACGATATGGAGCGTGTCAGACAACTGACGCCGGAGCCGGATGAGGAGGATATTCGTCAGGCTCGCAAACTTGGGCCAGATGCGCCGGGAACCGGAGCTGCGTCTCCTCTCGCTATGCCAAAAGCGGGCTGGAAGATTGTCTTTCGCCAGGTCTTTTCTGAAGTGGGGTCTTCCCAGACCTCCCTGTCAGCAGCAGGCTGCGCTTTTTACGCGACGTTGTCGCTTTTCCCGGCCATCTCCAGTCTGATTTCGCTTTATGGGTTGGCGTTTGACCTTCAGACTGTTGAGCCACAGCTTGAAGTGTTGCGTCATCTGCTGCCACCAACGGCTTATTCGTTGATTGGGAACCGCATTCATGAACTGGTTTCTCAGCCGCATACCTCTCTGACGATAGGACTGATTTTTTCCCTGTCTGTGGCGCTCTGGTCTGCGTCGGCCAGTACAAAGTCGATTCTATCTGCTCTGAACATGGCTTACAATGCGACCGAGACCCGGAGTTTCCTGCGCTTTCAGGCAACAGCACTGGCGACGACATTCATGGCTGTGTTTGGCGCAGCGCTTACACTGGCTCTGATGGTTGCGGCTCCTGCGCTTGTGGATTATTTGCCGCGCATTCTGGGCTTCCGGAAACCACCGCCACCTTTTGATCTGCTGGTCTCCTATGGAGCGCCGCTGGTGGTGCATACGCTTGCGCCGCTTCTGATGCTGTTGTTCGTGTTTGTGGCTGTGACGATGCTCTACCGATTTGCGCCGTGTCGTGATGCTGTGAAATGGCGTTGGATCGTGCCCGGCTCTTCAATCGCGACAGTCCTTTGGGTTCTGCTGTCCCTCGGATTTTCTTGGTATGTCGCACATTTTGCGAGTTATGGCGCAACGTACGGACCCTTGGGTGCCGTTGCCGCCATCATGATGTGGTTTTTCGTGAGTGCGTATGTTGTGCTGTTCGGCGCGGAACTAAATGCCGGGCTTGAAGAGCGGGCTCGGGGGGCACAGCCGCGAATTGCCGGTCTGCCCCAGCCTGATCCACTGGTCGCTGAGGCTGTTACCGCAGAACATTCACCCTGATCGTTTCAGGGTGAATATTTCTCTCCTCGCTTAAGGTTGGCGAGAAGCTTTTCCTGAAGATGTCTGACCCGAAGCAGCCTGAATGGCTTCTTCGCTGGTGTCATGCGATTCGGCCTCAGCAACTTCGCTCGCGGCATCCGTTACAGGCTGGTTGGCAACCTGCGCAATCGTCACATGCGCGGTACCGCTGTGCAGCATACCGATCCGTTCGGCTGCAGCGTGGGACAGATCAATGATTCGGCTGTTGAAAGGCCCGCGATCATTGACTGTGACGATCACTGAGCGGCCCGTATCCTGAGATGTAACAAGAAGCTTCGTGCCAATCGGCAACGAGGGGTGGGCGGCCGTCATGTCATTGGTATTGAAAACCGCACCGCTGCTGGTGCGGTGCCCATGGAAATGGCGTCCATACCAGCTTGCAACACCATGCTGTGTCCAGGATGCCGCCTTGTGCGCCCTGTTTGCCAGCGCAGTCCGAACCGAATCTGCCCAGCTTGTTCTGACTGTTCCTGCTGAACCATCCGGAGACTCGTCAGCCGCGTGGGCGATCGAGGCGCCGCTCATTCCTGCCAGGGCGACAGCAAATGTCATGCCGCGCAGAGGAACCAGACGTAGGGACGGACGTAGGGCAGACAGGACAAATTGCACTAGACTGGTATCTTCTCCAGTTGACGAAAGCGGGCTCGAACCATGCTCGATAGCACAAAACCGAGGCCCTGTCCCCCTTTGAACCCTGCGAAGACGGCAGGAATAGGGCGATGACGCTTTCATGACGGCTCCGAAAGTGCTATCGCGCGGCCAGATGAAACGTCCTCTCATAGCCGTACTGAACGGCCCGAACCTCAATATGCTGGGTCTTCGTCAGCCCGGGATCTATGGCCACGCTACGCTCGACGATGTTGAGCAGGTGTGCATTCAGGCTGCTGAACGCCTGGACGTTGCTATTGATTTCCGCCAGACGAACGGGGAGGGCGAACTCGTGTCCTGGGTGCAGGAATGTCGCGGCCGTGCTGATGGAATCGTGATCAATCCTGCCGCCTATGGGCATACCTCGATTGCTCTGCTTGATGCGCTTCTTGCCGTCGAGCTGCCAATCGTTGAAGTTCACATCTCGAATATTCACCGCAGGGAGCCATTCCGGCATCATACCTACGTCTCGCAGGCCGCCATCGGTGTGATCTGCGGCCTCGGCGTCAGGGGATACGCGCATGCGCTTCAGGCAATAACCGACATGATCGAAGACGAAGGATGAGCCGTATGCTCGTGGACAAGGATGCCATTCGGGCATTGGCCGATATTCTGACGGAAACCGGCCTGACCGAAATCGAGATCTCTGAAGCGGATAGCCGCATCCGCGTGGCGCGCAATGTCAACGTGGTTCAGGCTGCTGCTCCGGCTGTGGCTGCCGCGGCTCCTGCTGTCGCTGCGGCAGCTCCCGCTGCTGCTGCTCCGGCTGATCTGGCCAAGCATCCGGGTGTTGTCCCCAGTCCGATGGTGGGCGTGGCTTACCTGACGCCGGACCCCTCTTCCCCGCCGTTTGCGCAGGAAGGCCAGCCGGTCACTGCCGGTCAGACCATCATGCTGATCGAAGCTATGAAGACCTTCAACCAGATCAAGGCTCCCCGTGCTGGCACACTGACGAAGTTCCTCGTCGAGTCCGGCAGCCCGGTTGAGTTCGGTGAGCCGCTGGCGATTATTGAGTAATGTTTTCCAAAATCCTCATTGCCAATCGTGGTGAGATCGCGCTGCGTATCCAGCGCGCCTGCCGAGAGATGGGCATCAAAACCGTAGCGGTTCATTCCACGGCCGACGCCGACGCCATGCATGTGCGTCTTGCGGATGAAGCTGTCTGCATTGGGCCGCCAAGCTCCCGTGATTCCTACCTTAATGTTGCTGCCATTCTTTCGGCGGCTACGATCACAGGTGCGGAGGCCATTCATCCGGGCTACGGCTTTCTGTCCGAGAATGCCGAGTTTGCCGAAACGGTTGAAGAGCATGGTCTGGCCTTTATTGGTCCGACGGCACAGCACATCCGCATGATGGGCGACAAGATCACGGCCAAGACGACCATGCGTGAGCTTGGCGTTCCACTGGTTCCGGGGTCTGATGGTGCTCTGCCGGATCTGCAGTCTGCTCGTGAAGTGGCTGAGCGCGTCGGTTATCCTGTGCTGATCAAGGCCGCTGCTGGCGGTGGTGGTCGTGGCATGAAGGTGGCCAAGACGGCGGACGAGATCGAGGAAGCCTGGACCGTTGCCCGGACTGAAGCTCGTGCGGCTTTTGGGAATGACGAAGTCTACCTTGAGAAGTATCTCAACCGGCCTCGTCATATCGAGCTTCAGATCCTTGGCGATGCCCATGGCAACGTGGTGCATTTCGGCGAACGTGACTGCTCCCTGCAGCGTCGTCACCAGAAGCTACTCGAAGAGGCTGGCTCTCCGGCTTTGACGGATGCTGAGCGTGAAGAAATCGGCCGTACTTCGACCGAAGCTTTGGCACGCATGGGCTACCGGAATGCTGGTACTCTTGAGTTCCTGTATCAGGACGGCCAGTTCTGCTTTATCGAGATGAATACCCGCCTTCAGGTGGAACATCCGGTGACGGAGATGGTGTGCAGCGTCGATCTGGTCCGTGAGCAGATCCGGATCGCGGCTGGCGAGAAGCTTGGCTACACGCAGAAGGACATCAAGATGTCCGGACATGCCATCGAGTGCCGTATCAACGCGGAGAACCCGGAAACCTTTGCGCCGAGTCCTGGTACGGTTAATGTTTTCCATGCTCCGGGTGGTCTAGGTGTGCGAATGGACAGCGCTCTTTACGCTGGCTATCGCATCCCGCCGTATTACGACAGCATGATTGCCAAGCTGATCGTTCATGCCCCGACTCGTCAGGAAGCCATCGCCCGCATGCAGCGCGCGCTGGACGAATGTGTGGTTGACGGTGTGCAGACGGTGATCCCGTTGCATCGGAAGATCCTTGCTGATCCGTCTTTCCAGAAGGGTGACTACACCATTCACTGGCTGGAAAATTTCGTCGCTGAGCAGACGAAGTCCTGATCTGGAGACCATGGCGATGAGTTACGCGGAAACTGTCTTTCTGGATGTTCAGGTCGGACACGTCCCGCAGGTTGTTTCTGCGCTCTCTTGTCTCGAAGAGACCGGAGCGTGGGTCACGGAGATCGGTCGGCTCAACCGGATCACACTGTTTCGGACGGCTGGAACCTATGATGAACTTCTGGAGGGACGTCCGGAGTTACTGGCGTCTCTTCCGCATGAGCATCTGGTTCGGGTTGAAGTGACGTCCTGGCATGTGATCACACCTGTCGCCGAGCCAGGGACTTATGGTGGTGTCTATGAATGGCGCTGCTATGAAGCTACGCCTGATGGTATGGCAGATCTGGAAGAGCGTTTTCTGGCTGCCGCTCCGGAACGGACAGAGCTTTCGTCGTTGACGTGCACGTTAGTCTCGCTTGAAGGGGCACCGCGTTTTGCCCATTTGTGGCCTTATGCAGATCTGAACCAGCGTGCTGAAGTTCGCGCGGCTGCAGTTGCAAAAGGGACGTGGCCGCCCAAGGTTGCGCCTTTTCTGACGCAGATGGACAATGAAATTCTTGTCCCGCTTCCAGGATCGGCTTGGCGTTAAGGTTCACGCTGATTCAGAGAAAAAACCGGGTCGCAGGAATGCGGGCCGGTTTTTTTATGCTTCACTAAGTTGTGGGCTGTGTCCATTGAGCATACTGGCCTAGCCCGACAAATTTGGACGTTGCAGATTGTGCGTCACTCACGGGACTATGGCTTTCCCGTTCGATCTTCAGACCCTCTGCTGTGAGACGGAACACGATATCTGCGTGGGCGATGGTTGCGGGGCGATGTGCAACCATAATTCGTGTCGTGTGGAGCTGTCGTAGCGCCTTGGCCACTTTTGCTTCGGTGGCTTCGTCCAGATGGCTGGTCGCTTCATCAAGGAACAGGATCTGTGGTGTGCGATAAAGCGCGCGGGCGAGAAGGACGCGCTGTTTCTGACCACCAGAGAGGCTGGATCCCATGTCCCCCACAAGGGACTCATATCGCATGGGCATGCGCTGGATATCCTCATGGATAGCGGCCCGTTTGGCACAGGTTTCGATCAGTGTCTGATCAGGGCTTTCCGAGAACCCGCAGATATTGTCTCCGATTGACCCGGAGAACAGGCCATCATCCTGAAGTACGCCAGCAATCTGGGAACGGTAGCCATCCAGTGTGAGATTGCGGATCTCCGAGCCGTCCATGAAGATTTCTCCCTCACTGGGCTCCTGTAAGCCCATGAGAGTTTTCAGCAGCGTCGTCTTGCCACAGCCGGAAGGACCAACAATGGCTACGCTCTGTCCGGCAGGAATATCGAAGGACAGGTTCCGGAAAATCCAGGGGCCGTCAGGGCTGTAGCGTACGGAGAGATTGCGGACTGCCAGAGTGCCACGGCCTGACTCATGAGACGATGGCGAAGGGAGAGGGATGCCTTGAGGTTCGGGATCGCTCATGACGATATCCGAGAGACGATCCGTCTGGATGCTCAGCATCCGGAGCTTGAAGCCGGTATTAATAAGGCTGCTGATCCGGCCTGCAAACTGGTCCTTGTAGGACAGGAATGCCACAAGCATACCGACGGACATATGCCCGCGCATGACCATATTGGCCCCGAGAACCAGCATGATCAGACGATCAGCACCGAAGATCATATCGGCGAGGCGGCCAAAAATCAGATCGAAGCGTTGTAGCCGCAGATGAATGTTCATCGAATCAATGACGCTGTTCAGCCACGCGGTCTGGCGGCGCTCCCGGAGGTTCAGGAGCTTGACGGTGGCCATGTTGCGCAGCGTCTCGATGAAATGCGTCTGGCTTTTTGCATCCTGTACGACGGCTTCTTCCGATGCGCGGCGATAGGTGCCGTAGGTCGTCAGGCGTAGAAGGATGTCCAGCCCCATGGCGATACAGGCAATGACGCCGAGCCAGCCTCCATAAAGGAACAGCATCACGCCCATCCCGACAGCCATGATACCGTCCAGAATGGTCTGCACGAGATCGGTGGTCAGCGTGTGCTGAATGGCGGATAGCGCCCCGAAACGGGAAATGACGTCTCCGATGTGACGGCGTGCAAAATAGTCCAGTGGCAGGCGTGTCAGATGCTCGAAAAGCGAATTGTTCCATTTCAGGGAGACGCGACTGCCAAACATGACGACCGCCCAGCTTCGAACGCTGGCGACCAGCATTTGAAGCAGGAGGAGTATGATCATGGCGCAGGCGACGGTCGTGAGAAGATCGTGGTCGCCTGTGACAAGCACTTCATCAATGATGATCTGACTGACCATCGGTGAAAACAGGGCGATAACTTCCAAGCCTAAGGAGAGCGCAAAAAGGTAGGCAAGCGCAGGTTTGAGACCTGAAACATGGCGGAACATGTCCCTTAATCGCAGGGTTTTGCGTTCATCTTTTCGTTCAAAACGTTCAGTCGGTGTGACTTCAAGCGCGACGCCAGTGAATTCCCGCGACAATTCCTCGGAACCGATTTCGCGCCGACCTATGGCAGGGTCATGAATAATGACTGTCTGTTTTCGCTGCTCGGTTAAAACCACAAAGTGGTTCATGCCCCAGTGCAGGATGCATGGCAGTGTCAGCTTATCGAGGTCTTCAATTTCCAGTCTGACAGCGCGGGCGTTGAGGCCTACACGACCTGCAACCCCTACGATTTCCCGCAGCGTGGTTCCTTGAGACGATGTTCCCTGCTGCCGACGGAAAGTAGCAATATCGATGGGGTGACCATGATACCCCATGATCATGGCGAGGCAGGCAAGGCCGCACTCCGCAGCTTCGGACTGAAGAACGACTGGGACATGGCGGCCAAAGCCGAACTGGAGATCACGCAGCATCCGGGTTCTCCTTATCGCGGGCCAATGGTGGTGGTTAGGGTGTTACGGACGCTGATGACAGGATCAAGCATCCACTGCCAGAGATGCCTGCGGTCTGTCGCAATATCGGCGGAGACCGTTATGCCCGCTTCAAGCGGGTGTCGTATTCCGTAGGTTTCGACATAAGTCTGATCTGGTTGGACGCGGATACGGTAAATGTCCTGCGGAGAGCTGTTTTTCTGGTCGTTGTCCTGAGCAGAGCGGGGTGTCTGTTGTGCCCCGTTGGTAACGGGGGCATGCGTGATTTCCGCAATATGACCGTGATGAAGACCGAATTTCTGATAAGGAAACGCATCATAGCGTAGGAGAACGGGTTCGTTCTCTTTGAGAAATCCGATCGAGGCACTGTTGACGTAGAGTTCAATCTGCAGAGCCTGATCTGTTGGTAGAAGGGTCACGAGAGGCGTGCCTGCTGCAACCTGTTCTCCAAGATAACCCCGGACACCCGTCAGGATACCGTCTTCCGGAGCAAGAACGATATTACTGCGACGGCCTTCGTTTTCGGCAGTTTGCTGGTCGATGGCGGCAATCTGCTTATCCAAGTCATTCAGGTCGTGGGAAAGTTCGCTATCAAACCGGGCAAGCTTGGAGGCGAGGTCTGAAATCTTGCTTTCTGCGTCCGTGCGAGACTGAAGGGCCTGCGCGTGGGAACTGAGAAGCTGCGCATAGGTGTAAAGCTGGCTTTGGAACTGGGTTTCTGTAATCAGATGGCTATTCTGTGCGCCCTGCATCTTTGCGAGCGCTTTTTGCACCAGTGGCAGGACATTCTCATCATTGGAAAGTTGTGTTGAAATCTGCTCACGCTGGCGGGTCAGGAACTGGATCTGGTTCAAAAGAGCCTGATGCTCAATGGGGGCGGATTTTTCGCGCAGGACACGCTGGTTTTCCAATAGCGTTTTCTGGCGCAGAAGATCTGCCAGAACTTGTTTCTGGGTTGGTCCAGTGAGGGATGTCGCTTCCAGGTCCTCTGTGAAAAGGACATCGCCTTTCTGAACGTGTTGTCCCTCAGTGGCGTGGATTGCTGAAATCGTTCCAGGCTGAATGGCGCCAAGTGTTAATAGCCCACTTTTTGGCATAACCTGCCCTGTTGCATGGACGCGGCGGGTATAGCTGCCAAACGTCAGCAGGACTGCTGTTGCAAGCGCGAGAACTACACAGCTCCAACCGACAACCCGCACCGGCAGGGGCTGGCTGATCTGGACATGACCAAGCCATGCGTCACGACGGGCATCCAGGGCTTCACGGCGGAAAAGAGAACTCATGGGTAACGATATGAACCAGGATAAATGAAAAGAAAGTAAAAGTGCCCAGATAACACTAAAGGCTCTCCGGTATTTAACGGAGAGCCTTTAGTGCCAAAAGACGTCGCTCCAGTATGGCGAAGTCCGAAGGATCCAGAAAAATTAGTCTACAGAAGGTGGAAATGTAATTTTTGTACCGCCGTTGGAGAGGGAGGTCGAAATCGCATTAACAACGCTTTTGTAAATGGCGAGACCGTTTGTTGCACTTTGAGCCCCGATTTGGGCACCAAGCTGAACATAAGAGCTAATATTCTTGAGGTCCGTTGCGATAACGGAGTGGCTTGCAGACTGAGCCAAGTCAGCGAAAACGTTGTAAACACCTGCAAGATAACCGCTATATGCGCCTAATTGTGTTGAGAAAAAAGAGGCGTAGCTTGAGGCATTGCATCCAAAGCTAAGTACAATTGAGCCTCCACAATTATAGCTAGATCCGATAAACCCTCCAGATACTTCATTAAGTTCTGTATCTGACAACTCGCGAAGGTTAGGCATTGGATTAATACTTGGAAATAGCAAGTATTTTCACTGTATTTTTCATATTTTCCCCAAATTATCGAGAATAATTAGAAAAGTTACTCAAGTGTGGAGAAGATCTATGAATAAGCAGTAATTGGGTATCGAATTATAGGTCTGAAATGAATTTACAAAGATAATAAACCGTTAAAATACAAAAAAATGGAAATAAAATCCGACTCCAGAGAATCTAATTTGAAAAAAATCCTTAAAAACCCCGGTTTCTGGAAAAAATTAAAAATTATCTTCATCTTTATTTGAAGGTTTGGAATAGGAATTTGCAAAAAAATAGTTAAATGCAAAGATTATTCGATAAAAAAACGTTAAAAACGCGCTTTTATTATATTCACTCTTTATTCAAAAAAAATTAACGCTATCAATCGGGAGTGTGACGAAAGGTTTCTTTCTGTTGTCGTGATGTGTTTCTGAAATATGTGAAGGGAAATAAATATGTCGTCCCCTAAAAAAACCGGTGACAGCTCCACGACTGCCACGACGCGGGTAGTATCTTCATCTCCCGTTACGAGTGGTGGGAGCGGGACAAAGGCTGACCCTTATATCCTCTCCGGCAATACGGGAACGATTACCCTTCAGGCTGGGAAATACTATGTTGTTCCAGACAAGGTGACGATCGGAAAAGCTGTTACCAATAGTGCTGCAAACGATGCCAGTGGTGGCATCAATGTAAATGGAGCCTATCTGGAAATCGCGTCTAACGCTCACGTCAACGGTACAATCAATATGAGTGTTTCGGGCTCAGCCCTGAAACTGGACGCTACGCCGAAGTGGGTTTACAGCGAATATAACCCAGGAAAAGGTGGTCTTGGTCAGACAACATGGACATGGCAGTCTATCCAGTCTGCAGTTATCGACGGTCTTATTACGAGCGATGATAAGGCCAATACTGCGGTGAGTATCGTTGCTGAGGGTGTCGCAAGCGACGGTTCTGTACGTGTTCTTGGTACCTTTGGAACAAGCACCAGTAATGGATCTGAAATGATCTATAACAAGGCGTTCAAACCTGCTGGCAGCAATAGTAGCGGCCATCTGGGGTTTGAGGTTCTTGTCCCGTCAAATAGCTCTGTTCTGCAGCAAAAGGCGGCGACGCTGCCGTCACGCGAGACGAGTGATGGTGCATACATTGTCGGGGATACGGGCTCGGATGTGTATGTCTGCTTTCTGGCAGGTGCAATGATCCGAATGGCTGATGGTTCTGAAAAGGCCGTTGAAGACATTCTGGTTGGCGATCGGATTGCAGCGCTGGTTGACGGGCAATCCGTGGCGCGTGAAATCATCTGGACCGGACGGAAATTTGCTTACACCCGCGCCGGACGCTCTGCTGATGAAGCGGGTTATCCGGTGCGGATTGCGGCTGGTGCTCTTTCCGAGAGCGTTCCCTCCCGTGATCTGCTTGTCACGTCTGAACATAGCCTGTTTGTGAATGGTGGCTTTGTTCCGGTTCGTATGCTCGTTAATGGTGGTTCGATTGCTTATGATCGGGACCAGAGCAGTTTCTTTTACTATCACATTGAAACAGCTGATCATTCCGTGATTTTTGCGAATGGCTGTGCGACTGAATCTTTCTTGGATACTGGGCACAGGAATATCTTTGAAGGAAGTGACAATGTCATTTCCTTGCGGGCCAAGACATGGGCGGATGCTGCCGCGCCTCTTATGACTGCGCGAGAAGCTGTTGAACCAGTTTATACCGCTCTTGCTGCGCGTTCCATTGATCTGGGCTTTGAGGAGCAGAGCGTTTCTCAGGTGACGAATGAGGCTGATCTGCATCTGATTACGACCGAAGGCGTAACGGTCCGCGCGCTGCGTCAGTCCGGGGAGTGTGTATCATTCATGCTACCTGCCGGAACGCGTGCTGTTCATCTTGTGTCTCGTGCAAGCCGTCCTTCCGATGTGATTGGCCCCTTCGTAGATGACCGTCGTCAACTGGGTGTTCTGGTGGGGGCTGTGCATCTGGCAACGGCTTCTGGTGGTCAACGTGAGGTTATTTCACATTTGGACAGTCAGTTGTCTGGATGGAACGCGCCTGAAGGGATGCATCGCTGGACAACGGGCTGTGCTTTCCTTGTACTTCCCGAGCGTGCAACAGGCATCAGCAGTATTCTGACAATGGAAATTGTGGGGGCCGGTCCTTACCTCGTTACTGAGGATGCGGAAGACGCTCAGGCTCTGTTTGCCTGAGCCGGTCCTGCTGGACTGACGGAGGAAAAGCGGCACACTGAAAGGTGTGCCGCTTTTTTATGGGCTGCTCCTGGTCGGAAAACTTACTTGGTAGCAGTGGGCGTTTTGTCAGGAACTATTGTCGTTACGAAGTCTTCGGAAACGAATATGATGGAATTCAACGCTTCATCGAGAGCTTCCAGAGCCTCCTGCGGGTGTCTCCCTTCTGTGAATACAGTCGCGCGGTTGATGGCGCCCTGAAACGGCTCAATAGGGGCAAGTGCGAGAATGAAGTCTGCATTCTGGCCGACAACTTTCATCGTCTGTGCAGCCCCGTCTGTGTCGCCGTTTTTCAGTTTGGTATTTGCTGATGCGACAGCAGCCTTCTGCTCTGGAGCGAGGGTTTCGCTGGCAATGAATTCTCCGCCGACGGGCAGCCAGTCAAGCTGACCTGTAATGACGTGATGCTGCGGGGATGTCGGGTGACCGGGGGCTGTATGAAGATCACTTTCTGCGGCCTGAAATTTCTGACTGGCCTTCGTGGCAGCGATAAGTCGTTTTTGTGCATCATAAAGAGTGGGGATGGCGGCATCGGTCTGTCCGGCTGCCAGAATCTGGCGGGCTTTCAGAAGATCCGTCATGGTGTGCTGACCATCGCTGGACAGATGATGGAATGCCCGATGCGCTTTAAAAGACTCCCAATCCTGATGGAGAGACGAAGCGTGAGCAGGGATAGTTGAGAATGTCAAAGCCGCTGATGCGATAAGAGGAATTAGATTTTTCATGAGTCATTCCATAATCAATAGCGATATTCCACTTATATGAAGGGGTATTGGGATCTCTTTCAATTGAAACATGGTTTATTTTTTATGGGTAATGTGGATTATTTTTGTACTGATTATTTCCATATGTTTTTATCTTTCTTTGAGTTGATGGAAAATTTCTTCGAAAATGGTCGGTTTTGAAAATGAGCTTACGTTTTTTTTGGGTATTTTGTTTCTTTTTTCTGTGTCATTTATGTTCTAAATGGAAAGAAAAAACTCCAATAAGAGAAATAAAATAAAAATTTTCCCCTAAAATCTAGCGAGAGGTGGTTGCCGTTGACGGTCGGGTTCCGTATGAACAGAGCCCCTTCACGAGGCTGTGTCTTTCAGCGGAAAGAGCTTTTTTCCGTCTGGCAGCGCGTGTGTCAGTCGAGCAGCGAGTGTTCCAATGTCTTTGAATTCCGTCGTCGAGAGTGTGACCGCCCGGATTATCGAGCGTTCGAAAGTCTCCCGTCGCCGTTATCTTGCTCTGATGGAGCGGAACCGGGCGAAGGGCGTTTCACGTCCCCGACTGGCCTGCGGAAACCTCGCTCATGCCATCGCTGCTTCCGCGTCTGACAAGCCGGAGCTCATGCGCCCCACGAGCACCAATCTTGGGATCGTGACGACTTACAATGATATGTTGTCCGCACATCAGCCGTATGGTCGCTATCCGGACCAGATCAAGCTGTTCGCCCGTGAAGTTGGTGCGACGGCTCAGGTCGCCGGTGGTGCGCCTGCCATGTGTGATGGTGTGACGCAGGGACAGGAGGGCATGGAATTGTCCCTGTTCTCCCGCGACGTGATTGCCATGTCCACGGCTGTCGGGTTGAGCCATGGCATGTTTGAAGGCGTGGCTCTGCTGGGCATTTGCGACAAGATCGTGCCTGGTTTGCTGATGGGCGCCCTGCGCTTTGGTCATCTGCCGACCATTCTCATTCCTGCTGGTCCAATGCCCTCTGGTCTGCCGAATAAGGAAAAGCAGCGGATCCGCCAGCTCTATGTTCAGGGCAAGGTCGGGCAGGATCGTCTGATGGAAGCGGAAAACGCGTCCTATCACAGTGCTGGAACCTGCACGTTCTATGGTACGGCCAACACAAATCAGATGATGGTTGAAATCATGGGTTTGATGATGCCGGATTCCGCTTTCATCAATCCCAATACGCCGCTGCGTCAGGCAATGACGCGCTCCAGCATTCATCGTCTGGCAGAGATCAGCCTGAATGGTGAAGATGTTCGTCCGCTGGCGCAGTGCGTGGATGAAAAGGCCATTGTGAACGCAGCTGTGGGCTTGCTTGCGACGGGTGGTTCGACAAATCACACGATCCATCTGCCTGCCATTGCACGTGCAGCGGGTATCATCATTGACTGGGAAGATCTCAGCCGTTTGTCCGCTGCTGTGCCGTTGATGACGCGTGTTTATCCGAGCGGGTCGGAAGACGTGAATGCATTCAATCATGTTGGTGGCATGCCGACCGTGATTGCCGAATTGTCCCGCGCTGGTCTGCTGCACACGGATATCATGACGGTTTCCCGCGGCGGTTTCGCCGACTATGCCTGCCGTGCCAGCCTGCAGGATGATGAAGTGGTGTACACGCACGCCAAGCCGTCACTGGATCGGGATATTCTCCGGGAGGTGAGTGCCCCCTTCAAGGCTGATGGTGGCATCAAGCTCATGAAGGGCAATGTGGGACGCGGCATTTACAAGAGCAGCGCCATTTCCGAAGAGCATCTGACGGTTGAGGCTCCTGCGCGCGTTTTCCACGATCAGCATGACGTGGCGACAGCATTCCAGAATGGTGAGCTGGAGCAGGATGTTGTTGTTGTGGTGCGCTTCCAGGGGCCGGAAGCCAATGGGATGCCGGAACTGCATAAGCTGACGCCGACGCTGGGTGTGCTTCAGGACCGTGGCTACAAGGTTGCGCTGCTAACGGATGGTCGCATGTCTGGTGCTAGCGGTAAGGTGCCGGCAGCTATTCACGTTGGCCCGGAAGCTCAGGTCGGCGGTCCGATTGCGAAAGTGCGGGACGGCGACATGATCCGCGTCTGTGCCGTGACGGGCCAGATCGAGGTTCTGGTGGATGCGGTTGAGTGGGATGCGCGTGATGTCGTTCCGCCGCCGCCGCCAGCTCTTGGAACAGGTCGTGAGTTGTTCGCACTGATGCGTTCGGTGCATGATCCGGCCGAGGCAGGAGCGTCTGCCATGCTGGCGCAGATGGACCGCGTGATCGAAACCGTTGGCGACGATCTTCACTAAGGACGATTTTCATGACTGATACCGCAAAACTCGATGCCGTCATGACCCGTTGCCCGGTTATTCCGGTGCTTGTGGTCAATGATGTGGCACAGGCCCGTCCGCTCGCAGAGGCGCTCGTTGCCGGTGGTCTGACCACGCTTGAAGTCACGCTGCGGACACCCTGTGCGCTCGAAGTGATTGAAGAAATGTCCAAGGTGGATGGGGCTTTCGTCGGTGCAGGGACGGTTCTGAACCCGACGGATCTGGAGCGTTCGGTCAAAGCAGGCTCGCGTTTCATCGTCAGCCCGGGTCTGACGGCATCTTTGGCAGATGCTGCCCGTGATCATGATATGCCGTTCCTTCCAGGTGTGGCGAATGCTGGTGACATCATGCGTGGTCTGGATCTGGGTCTGACACGCTTCAAGTTCTTCCCGGCTGTAACGAATGGCGGCATTCCGGCTCTGAAGAGCCTGGCGAGCGTGTTCGGAAATGTCCGTTTCTGCCCGACAGGCGGTATTACGGAAGCGAGCGCACCGGAATGGCTTGCCCTTCCATCGGTGTCCTGTGTTGGCGGCTCCTGGATTACGGCTGGCGAGTTTGATGCCAAGACCGTCACGCAGCGTGCGACAGCTGCTGCACTGCTGCGTCAGAGCTAAAAGGCAGACTGGTCGTGAAGACAAAGGCGATTCGGAGAAACACCGGATCGCCTTTTTTTATTGCTGCGACACTGCTGGGTCCGCGCCATGAACGGATTAGGAACATCACAATGAGCCCTTTTGCGGTATTTAAGGAATTTATCGTGAAAAAATAAGGGATTATCTCTTTTCTGAAGCGATGAAGCGGATCATAAGAGCGCGTGACTGGACGCTCTCATCTCCTCATCGGCGGTTTCGCCGTACTCTGTGCCATGCGCTGGCACATTCTTGCATCAGAGCCACTTTCCGTGTGTACGGGGCTCCTCGGCAGTCTGCTGCCTGATATTGATACGGAACGCTCAATGCTTGGCGCGAGGGTGAAACTCCTGTCCCGCTTTCTGGCTCGAACGGTAGGTCATCGTGGACTGACGCATTCTGGCGTGGTCCTGCTTCTGGCTGCGTGTCTGGTTTCCGCGACGATGGGCAAGGATGCCCTGTATGGACCGATGGGTGCTCTCCTTCTGGGTGCTGCCACACATATTGCGGCTGATCTGCCCACCGGTGGGTGTCAGCTTCTCGCGCCGTTGAGCCGTTCCCGACTGTCTTTCTGGCCCTACGTCCGTACGGGCGGCGTGGGTGAGATCATGCTTCTTCTGCCCACCCTGTTTCTATTGGGGTGGGCAGGGTTCGCGGGCCGTGATCCTTTTCTGGGTCATGCTCCTCCTGCCGTGCATCACCAGCGGTTGCACGGACATGTTTTGAAGGATATTGCAGTTCCATCATGACTGAGACCCGACTCCCCGTCCGTCGCGCCCTTCTCTCCGTCTCTGACAAGACGGGACTGATTGACCTGGGGCGTGCACTTGCAGCCCACGGTGCAGAACTGCTTTCGACGGGGGGCTCGGCACGGGCGCTGCGTGAGGCGGGTCTGACAGTCAAGGATGTTTCCGAACATACCGGCTTCCCTGAAATTCTTGATGGTCGCGTCAAGACGCTGGTGCCGCAGGTACATGGTGGCATTCTGGGGCGTCGCGATCTTCCGGCTCATCTGAGCCAGATGGAAGAACACGGCATTGCGCCAATCGATCTCGTCTGCGTCAATCTTTATCCGTTCGCGGCGACAGTGGCTTCCGGCGCTGGTGACGAGGACTGCATCGAAAATATCGATATTGGCGGTCCTGCCATGATCCGTGCGGCTGCCAAGAATTTCGGGCATGTCGCGATCCTGACATCACCGGATCAGTACGGTGACTTCGTAAAGTCGCTTGAAGTTGGTGGAACCTATCTGAGCGAACGTCGGGATTATGCGGGCGCTGCCTATGCGCATACGGCGTCTTATGACGGCATGATTTCGCGCTGGTTTGCAGAGCGGGCAGGGGAGCTTCTGCCGCCGGTTCTGACACTGAGTGGTTCGCGGGATGAATTGCTGCGTTATGGCGAAAACCCGCATCAGAAAGCTGCTTTCTATCGGGATGGCAGCACGCGGGCAGGGATTGCGACGGCACGTCAGATTCAGGGCAAGGCACTCAGCTACAACAACCTGAATGATACGGATGCTGCGTTTGAAGCGGTGGCAGAATTCGATGCGCCTACCGTTGTCATTGTGAAGCACGCCAATCCATGTGGTGTAGCTTCTGCGGCAACGCTGGAAGACGCCTGGATCGCTGCTCTGCGGTGTGATCCGGTTTCAGCATTCGGTGGTATCGTTGCGGTGAACCGCACTCTTGATGCGGCTACCGCCCAGCGGATCAGCTCTATCTTCACGGAAGTGATTGTGGCGCCTGATGCAGACGAGCGGGCCATCGAAATTCTGTCGCGTAAGAAAAATCTGCGCCTGCTGCTGACAGGTGGTATGCCCGATCCGACAGCGGAAGGACTGGCGTTCCGTTCAGTGGCGGGTGGTTTCCTGGCACAGAGCCGCGATGCGGGCCGTGTGACGGAACAGGATCTGAAGGTCGTCACCAAACGTGCGCCGAGCGCTCAGGAAATGAAGGATCTGTTGTTCGCTTTCCGTGTGGCCAAGCATGTTAAGTCCAATGCCGTCATTTATGTACGCGATAACGCGACTGTTGGCATTGGTGCCGGTCAAATGTCACGGGTTGACAGTGCGCGGATTGCAGCTCGCAAGAGCCAGGATGCAGCAGACGTTGCGGGTGAAACTGCACCTTTGACCAAGGGGTCTGTGGCGGCTTCGGATGCATTCTTTCCCTTCGCGGATGGTCTGGAAAGCGTTGTTGCTGCCGGTGCTGTCGCTGTGATCCAGCCCGGTGGTTCCATTCGCGATCAAGAGGTAATCGATGCTGCAGATGCGGCGGGTATTGCCATGGTCTTCACAGGCATGAGGCACTTCCGGCATTGAAAATTCTTCCTATCGCCAGTCTTCTGCTGGCTCTTTCCGCTCCCATGGTCGCTGAGGCTGCGCCCTGTCTTTATGACATGTCGCCTCTTCCGGTTACGAAGGGTATTGTCTCCCGGATTACGCCGAATGGCGTACTGTTGAGGGACGGAACAACCGTAATTCTGCCAGAAGAGCTTCTGGCAAATGTTCGTCTGGCACAGCCTTTGGCTGTTCGCGGTTTAGTGGCTCAGACTACTCACACGGTTCAGGCTTTTGCTCTGGAGGGCAATCCGCCTGTTTGCCCTAATCCTGCTACAGTGGCGCGCGGTCCTTTTCCGGGATCGCCGGGGTATGACCACATTCAGAACTGAGTTCGTGAGACCCCTTTTATCAAGAAGGTCCTCGTAAACCTTTTCTTTACATCTGATATGCAATTCTCCTCCTCGAGTGTCCGTTATTCACAGTCGGGGAGGGCTTGGCATTGTCACAAATTCTACCCTCCACACATATGGGAGAGGGGCAGAACTGGACATCTGTTTCTGTAGGAGCACAACTTGCGTCTACAGAGCGATTTCAGGATTTTCTCAAGAGCTACATTCACACTGCGGAAGAACCGTCCGTAAACAGACCTGCACGAAAGAATGTGGTGCAGGACGTAGAGAAAAAAGACCCAGACCCATCCGTAGAAACGCGTCGTATCACTCGAATTGATAAAAACCAGAGCGCTGTAAGTTCAGGCGGCGAAAATCGGGTTGGGTTGGGTTCCCAGGTTAATCGGAAGGCTTCCGCAACTCCAGAGTTAGGAGCGGATATCCGGTCCATTCAGAATGGGGCCGATAAGAGGGTCGCAGTTCCGATAGCAACAGGCTCTTCGGTATCGAGTGAAGAGCATATGCAGGTCAAACCATCATCTCGACAGGAGGGACTGCAGAGCGATCCTTCAACCCCTTCTGTGGATGTTGATAATATTTCTGCGTCTTCTGCTGGCAAAGGTGCCTCTGATCAGACATTTAATTTTACGACGCAAATATCTGCCGAGAGCGAGCAGGTTCCTCCTTCTCAAAGTGTCCTGAAACAAAACTTGGCCCTTGGAGGCGGGGCTCTGGCGGTGACATTGCCTTCAGAGGAAACCATAAGTTCCCCTGTCGCTTCGAATGATCTGTCAGTAGAAAAAACTCTGAGTGCTGAAGATAATTTTTTTGTGTCTGAACAAAGTTCAGAACAGGAAAATATGTCGTTTTCTGAAACTGTTTCATCGCTTTCAGATGCTTCTGTTCCGCATGCGCGTATGGAAATTTCTGATGTGACGAATGGCCGTAAAGAAGAGACGCATTTTCACGAACCGGTGTCTGGGCGTTCTGAGGTTCGCATTGCTCCCGTACAGGATATGCCGATCATTTCCCATGCTTCAGCCGATCGCCGTCTCAATACAGAAATCGAGATGTCTTTGGGAGAAAGCGGGAAAGTTCATGTTTCCATTGAGGAGGCTGAAGACGGCGAACGGCATGTTCATATCCGCGCTGAAAATCCTGATGTTCTTCAATCTCTGGCGGATGACAAAGAGAGTCTTTTTGCCACTCTGAACCAGAGTATCATTCCAATTTCGACGGATCAGCCCGTTATTCCAACGGATCTGACGTTAAGCCTGATGGGTAATTTTTTTCAGAATTCTGAGAATGGATCTGCTCAGGAAAGACATTCGATAACAGAGGATGCCGAGCATCCTGCATCGTCTTCAATTTCCAGAAACACGACACAAGCATCCATTCAATCGTCTCAAAGAATGCTTCGTAGTGTTGTTGATCTGACAGCGTGAAGAAAGGTTTTTTTTATGGTGTCTTTTGTCAGTACCACGTCTAGCAGCACAACCTCGCTTCTTAGTCAGGCAGTTTCTGCGGCCAAGTCAAATGCTGCATCGCAAACATCCAGTGCGGCTTCGTCGACGTCTACGGCGAGTAGCGTTGCAAGTGCTGCACTCTCCTCTTTGGCTGGGAATTTCAATCAGTTCCTAACACTTCTGACAACTCAGCTACAGCATCAGGATCCAAGTAACCCGACGAGTACAGACAGCTTCACCAGTGAATTGGCTCAGTTCGCAGGTGTTCAGCAACAGGTACAGACAAACACCAATCTGACCAGTCTGATTTCGGCCACGCAGGATACCCAGATGACATCCGGTATCGGGCTGATCGGCAAAACAACCACAGCAACATCGTCCTCTCTGCCATTGCAGAATGGGAATGGTTCAATGAGCTTTACTGCGGCAGTAGCTGGCCCTGTTGCGATTGCCGTCACGGATTCAAATGGTCAGGTGGTCAAGACTGATACTGTGACAGCGCAGGTCGGTATAAATTCCTGGTCTTGGGATGGTGTGAGTGACAGTGGCACCAAGCTGTCAGACGGGCAGTATTTTGTTGCTGTAGAGGGGACGGATACGTCGGGAAGTGCCACAGCTCTTTCGACAACAGTTTCCGGTACGGTCACGGGGCTAACGCGCACATCCAGCGGACTGAATGTGCAGATGGGAGATACTTCGATTGCGTTGAGCAATCTTGAGGGCTTTTCGGGAACGTGACCACTCGGTGAGGAAAATGCTTTCGTTTTAAGTAGGCGTTAACCTTTCCCCGTCACAATGCTCTTCAATGATTGCAGCGTTAAAGGTGACACGCATGTTGGTGGGCAGAGTGCTGTTGCCAGGTAGAGTTTCAGGCGGTTTTGCCTTTACAGGGCGGAACTGCCAGTGAAGGCTTTTCTGGAAAACCTTAAGCAGCTTGGTCTGCCGCGGCTGGCCGCACTCGGAGGCGTGGGGGCGGCTATGCTGATCCTTCTGGGTGTGCTGGTCATGCATGGAACAAACTCAGCTAATTCGCTTCTCTACCGGGATCTGGACCCACGGGAAGCTGGCGAAATTGTAGATCAGCTTTCCAAAGAACATATTGCTTACCATCTTCAGGATCAGGGAGCCACGATCATGGTTCCAGACGAAGATGTCGCTAAAGCACGTCTCCTGCTCGCTAAAAACGGGCTGCCTTCTGGCGGTTCTGTAGGATATGAAATTTTCGATAAGGGCAACAGCTTCACCGCGACCCAGTTTGAACAGACGATTAACGAAACCCGTGCGCTGGAAGGTGAACTCGAGCGTTCTATCCGCTTGATTCATGGCGTCAGAAATGCACGTGTTCATCTGGTTCTGCGTCATCGGGAACTTTTCTCCACTGATGAACAGGGCGCGCAGGCGAGTGTTCTGCTCTCCATGGATGGTGCACGGCGCCTAGATGAAGAAAGCGTAGCAGCGGTGGTAAACTTGGTCTCTGCTGCCGTTCCTGGTCTTGATACCAAAAATATTTCTCTCGTGGATAATCGTGGGCACGTTCTTCTTCGCCAAGGTGGGGGCGGGCTGGATAGTAACCAGACGGCTGAAGCACAGCGTCAGGCGTTGGAGCAGCGTATCTCGCGCGAAGTGGAGGATATGCTGGGAGCTTCGGTGGGTATTGGCCGTGTACGTGTTGATGCCACCGTCGCGATGAACAACGATCACGTCAAAGAAACCCAGGAAAGTTACGACCCTGACCAGCAGGTTCTTCGGTCGCAGCAAACAAAGAACGAGAAGAACATTAATACGCAGGCGTCAAATAATACGACGGTCGCTAATAACCTGCCCAACGCCAATGCTGGCCAGCCGCAGAATGGCAGCCAAAGCAGCCGGCAAGAACAAACTGACAATTATGAGATCGGTAAGAAGGTTCGCACACTCGTGCAGGACCAGCCGCGTATAGCACGGATTAGTGTTGCTGTGATGGTGGATGGGGTTAATCAGACAGACCCGAAAGGTCAGCATCTTTGGCAACCGCGTAGTCAAGCAGAACTAGAGCGCCTTACAGCTCTTACAAAGAGCGCCATAGGTTTTGATCAGACCCGTGGGGACGTTGTTACGGTCATGTCCATGCAGTTTTCTGATCTGGATGCGGCGATGCCTGCTGCTTCAATGGGTTTAATGAATGGGCTCGTCAATCGCTCGAATGAAATGGAAGCCATTCGCTTTGGTATTTTTTCTTTGTGTCTTCTGATGGTTCTCTTTTTTGTCGTGCGACCATTGCTGAGCCCGGTGACGGCAGCCAGTGCTAACAATGTTGCTGCATTGTCTTCGGATGTGGGGACAGGAGGGCTTGTTCTTGCGGGGCCTGCCAATCGCGCCAATGGAGATCAGAGCGCGAGCTTGATCAACACTCCATACGATATTGTAGATGCAGAGCTTCAGGATGGAGAAGAAACAATTACTGTTAATGGGGTGGCGGGCAGAATTCGTGCGTCTTCGGTGCAGAAAGTTGTGGATCTGGTCGAAACGCATCCGACGGAAAGCATTGCTTTGATGCAGAGTTGGCTCATGCCTCAGCAGGAAGGGCGCTGAAATGATTGGAATGGAAAAAGCCGTTACGGGCGCTCAGAAGGCAGCCATTCTTATGATGGCGCTAGGCGAAGAAAACTGCGCGCGGCTCTTCGAGCAGATGCATGAAGAAGAAATTCGGGAAATTTCTTCCGCCATGTCGCAGCTTGGAATGGTTTCGGCTGAAACTGTTGAAAGCGTCTGTCACGAATTCAGTCGAAGCCTAGGGTCTTCCGAAGTGCTGATTGGCGATATTGAGACAACTGAACGACTTCTGAAGAATGCTCTCCCGGCGAGCCGGGCCGCAGCTATCATGGAAGAAATCCGTGGACCCGCCGGGCGGACTATGTGGGATAAGTTGGGGAATATTTCTGAGTCCGTTTTGGCAAATTATTTACGCAACGAGTATCCACAAACAGTTGCTGTTGTATTGAGTCGTATCAAGGCGGCTCACGCAGCGAAAGTCCTGTCACTTCTTCCAGAAGATTTCTCTCTGGATGTTATGACGCGCATGCTGAAGATGGAAAATGTTCAGAAAGGAGTTCTGCATAGCGTTGAGCAGACATTGAGGTCCGAATTTGTTTCGAACTTGCCTCGAGGTTCTCATCGCGACAGTCATGAAGTCCTTGCAGATATTTTCAATAATTTTGATCGTCGTCTGGAAGCACGTTTCATGACTGCCCTTGACGAACGCAGTCATGACGATGCCGAGCGTATCAAAAGCCTCATGTTTACGTTTGAAGAGTTGGCTCAGGTGCCGCCTGAAGGACTTATGGTGCTGTTGAACCAGATTTCCAGGGAAATCCTTCCTGTGGCTCTGAAGGGCGCAAGCGAAAAGCTTAGGAGTGCATTTCTCGCGGCAATGTCCGAGCGGGCCGGACGTATTCTTATGGACGAAGTAGAAGCCTTGGGGCCGGTGCGTATCAAGGATGTGGATGCAGCGCAAAGTGAGATTGTTGGTATAGCTAAGGGGCTACTGGATCGTGGGGAAATTGAGCTTGTAGATCAGGAACAAGCAGGTAACGAGATGCTTCTATGACTACGATGGACTACGAAAGATCAGATCGGGTTGTCGGCGTTCTTTACGCGGAAGATTTTGATCTGCCAGCTTTCAACGACGTCCCGGTGATCGAAGTTGAAGAGCATGATGATAGGCCGGAAATTCTGTCTCCATCTTATACCGAAGATGATTTGGAAGAAGCGCGACGTTTGGGGGAAGAAACAGGCAGGCGCGAAGAACAGCGGCGTTTGACGCTTGAAAAAAAAGAGTGGCACCAGAGTCTTGAGAAGAAGACACTGGATTTTATCGACCAATTGAATACTCAGTCTGAAAATGTGGTTAGAAAAATATCGGAAGAAGCTGTTACGGTATTGATTGCTCAAATGTCTGCGTTGTTTCCATCATTGCTGAAAAGTATAGGAGTAAAAGAGCGTGATGCTGTTATGAATAAAATTCTTCCTTCACTTAAGAGGTTAGCAAAAATTCGCGTAGAGGCGAGAGAAGAGGAAATAAATTATCTGTCCAGTCTTTGTTTGAAAGCAGGAGATATGGAGTTGGATTGTCATGTTAATGATGCTTTGGCTCCTGGGGATTTTTGCTTTTCGTGGCCTGAAGGAAAAGTATTTCGAGATGCAGGAGTTATTGCTCAGAGCATTATATCTGAATTTGGAAAATTAAATTGAATAAATTGGGGTATTGATGATGTCTGATACGAAAAAAGAATTTGATCTAGATAATGTTGAGCATGTTGTCTCCCAAACAGCAGAGGCGCCTAGGTTTGCTCATGATTTAGAGGCAATTTATGACATACCTGTGACGGTCAGTGCTGTTCTTGGAAGAACAACGATGCAGGTAAGCCAGTTGTTGCGCTTGGGCCGCGGCGCTGTCGTAGAACTAGATCGTAAAATCGGAGATTCAATTGATATTCTGGTGAATAATAGATTAATCGCAAGGGGCGAGGTTGTCATGGTCGATGAATCTCGTTTGGGCGTAACGATGACAGAAATCATTAAATCCGAAAAAGTGAAAAATTAGGCAGTATTTTTACGAATAATTAAATTTGTGAGGGAATACTTCTTACATTCGGAGTGAAAATAGATTCCTCCAGTCTTTTTTGTGACGGAGAGAGGCAGATGAGTGGTGGCGCGCGCGGCAATTTTCCTGCTGTTTTGAAAATGCCGGCGATTTCTGATGCTTTCCAAAAGATTCCCCTCCCCAATTGGCTGCGAGGGCAATCGCGTTGGCTTCCCGGGTCAGATGTTGGGCTGGCTCTCGCCGTCGCGGCGCTCTTATCTGTACTGGTCTTGCCGCTTCCAACATTTATTCTGGATGTGGGTTTAGCTCTTTCTGTTACTGCATCTGTATTGGTTCTTATGGTCGCGCTTTTTCTTACGCGACCTTTGGATTTTACGTCATTTCCAACATTATTATTGCTGACGACTCTGCTTCGTCTTTCTCTTGAGGTTGCCACAACGCGCCTTATTTTGAGTCATGGATATGAGGGAGCTTACGCAGCAGGTCACGTTGTGGCTGCTTTCGGTGGCTTTCTTATGGGGGGCGATGTTGTCATCGGTGCTATTTTGTTTGCCATCCTGTTGGTGGTAAACTTTATGGTAATTACCAAAGGTTCAGGACGTATTGCCGAGGTCGCGGCGCGGTTTTCCTTGGATGCAATGCCTGGGAAGCAGATGGCCATTGATGCTGAACTGTCGTCTGGCGCAATTAACGACAGAGTGGCCCGACAAAGGCGGAAAGAACTTCAAGAAGAAAGTGGATTTTATGGTGCGATGGATGGTGCCGCCAAATTTGTGCGAGGCGATGCCATTGCCAGTTTGATTATTACGGCGATCAATATTGTTGGTGGCTTGGCCATTGGTATTGGCCGACACGGAATGTCTGTTTCTGATGCTGCATCGGCGTTTACAACGCTGACAATTGGAGACGGACTGGTCTCACAAATTCCAGCTCTTCTTGTTTCGACGGCCTCCGGTATTGTTGTGACAAAAGGAGGCACTGAAGGGGCCGCAGATGTCACGCTTGTTCGGCAGCTTGGCGGCAATCCGAAACCATTAGCATTGGCTGCAGGTTCAGCTGCAGTTCTGGCTCTTATGCCGGGCCTGCCAGCTTTACCTTTTCTCGCGCTTGCTGGCTTGGCGGGAGCAGGAGCGTGGTTTCGATATCGATCTCCGATTCAGCAGCAGGACTCCGATGGAGATGCTGTCAGTTTGCCTGAAAACACTCAGTCTGCTGAAGCGCCAATCTCGGACAGTCTGCGTGTTGACTTACTGCGGCTTGAACTTGGATTTAACCTTTTATCGATTGCAAGTGGTGATGGTGCGCGTCTGACAGAACAGATCAAGGTTTTAAGGCGAACAATTGCTGGAGAAATGGGGTTTATTCTGCCCCCTGTTAGAATTCAGGATAATCTTCAACTGTCTGCAGATGCTTATTCTGTGCGGATAAGGGAAATAGAAATTGGTCATGGTGAAGTACAGATAAACCGGCTCATGGCCATGAACCCCAAAGGGGGCTTACCTGACTTGCTTGGTGATCAGACGCGGGAGCCAGCATTCAATTTGCCGGCGCTCTGGATTGATCAAAGTTTGCGCGAAAAAGCAATTATGCAGGGATACACAGTGGTGGATCCTGCGAGTGTGATCATCACGCATCTGACTGAACTCGTGCGCGAAAATATGTCTGATCTTCTCTCTTACACGGAGACGCAAAAGCTTCTTGATGAACTGCCCCGCGACCAGCAGAAGCTGATTGTTGATCTTGTGCCTTCGCAGGTTTCCGTCAGTGTCATACAGCGTGTTCTTCAAGGACTCCTTGCTGAAAGAATCTCGATAAGAGATCTGTCAGGTATTCTTGAAGCGCTTCAGGAAGGGTGTGGGCAGGGTCAAAAATCAGTTTCTGCTCTTACAGCGCATGTGCGTGTCCGGCTTGCGCGCCAGATCAGTGCAGCGGTGACCGGGCCTAAAGGATATATTCCGATCTTGACGTTAAGTCCGGACTGGGAAGTCGTTTTTTCTGAAAATATGGTTGGACCGGCGGATGATCGCCAAGTTGCACTTCCTCCGTCACGTCTTAACGAATTCGTAGGGAAGTTGCGCCAAGCTCTCGATATGGCGCTTGGTCAAGGTGAAAACCCGGTTATTCTTGTGGCAGGGAGTTTTCGCCGTCCGGTCCGGATGATTGTCGAGCGGATCAGGCCGGCAACTATGGTTCTTTCTCAGGCTGAAATTTCAACCCGGGCAAAGATATATACCGTAGGGGTGATTCAGTGAGGCAAAATACAAAGGAGAGTGGATCATGCGCATCAAGCTGATCCGAGGTGCCTCAATGTCTGTTGCCATGACGACGCTACGTGAAACGTTGGGTGAAGAGGCTTTTATTCTTTCATCGCGTATTATGCCAGATGGAGATATAGAACTGACTGCTGCGCTCGATCCGGAGGAGGGCGAAGCAAAAGAGATAATTAAGCCGCGCTTTTCAGTCCCAGCAACTCCCAGGAAATCATTGCACGATTGGCATGGGCTGGATCTTGGTTGTCTGGTTGGGAAAAAACCGGATTTAGATTATGAAAAATTTCTTTCGGAAAATATTTCGTTTGAAACTTTAAATCTCTCAGTAAATGCGCCGCCTCTCATGGTTTGTGGTACTCCTGGTAGCGGGAAAACCCTGACAATTGCTCGTCTCGCCACGCGTTTGGCTCTAACGGGTGCGTCTCCTCTGGTTATGACTACGGATACGGAGCGATCTGGAGCGCTTGAGCAACTGGCAGCCTGTACCAGAATACTTGGCCTCGACCTTATTGCGGTGGAAAGTTCTGAAATGTTGGAAAATCTTTGCCGTACAAAAAGAGGCAGGACGCCCATACTCATTGATACCGCAGCGACTGTTCCTTTTGATGAAAAAGGAATGAAAGTATTGGCTACATTACAGCGTGCTGCCCAAGCAGACCTCACTCTTGTGCATCCTGCCGGAGAGGACGCCATCGAGACAGAAGAAACAGTCTCATGGTTTCGGAAAAATGGCGTGTGTAAAATGATTGTATCCCGGACGGACTGCGCGCGCCGCTTGGGTGGAATTGTCAGAAGCGCGATGGCTGGTATGTCCTTGGTGGAAGCGAGTACGGGAAGCCAATTGATTGGAGGGCTTCGTACTCTGGACGCCGCTAGTCTAAACGAATTGATGACGTTCAAATGGGAAGCTGCATCAAAGGTCGCTGCTGACGGTACGAGTAAGACACTTTCGCCAAACTCTATACCTGTTGTTTCAAAGCGCCCGACCCATTCAGGTTCAGGCGTAATAAAAATGAACGCGTCCAGTGTGACGGGAGCGGCAGCCCTTATGAAACATATTGCTGCGCAGGGGAGTGTATGATGACTCCCTTTATGGATCATTGCATAAAGGCGCAGGTGCCTGACGCCGTAATGGAAGTCTCTTCTGCTTTATGTCGTACGAGAATTATCGCTGTGGCATCCGGGAAAGGAGGCGTCGGGAAAACGTGGCTTTCTATTTCATTGGCACAGGTTTTGGCCTGTTCCGGATACAAAGTTCTTATTCTTGATGGCGACTTTGGTTTGGCCAACGTGGATATTCAGCTTGGGCTTGTTCCAACGCATGATGTGGTGGATATTTTATCCGGAGATGTAACGATCAAAGACGGCGTTCAGCATTTTTGTGGTGGGACCGGAGAGGCTGCTTATTCGTTTGATGTGCTTGCAGGGCGATCTGGTGTTTCGGCTGTTTCCGGTATGAACCGTGATGCTCTTGATAAGCTGCTGTTATCTCTCAGGTTGGTCAGGCAATATGATTTTATTTTAGTGGATCTTTGTGCCGGAATTGATCCGATTACCCGGCATCTGGCGGCTATTGCTGATCAGCTTCTTGCCGTCACTACAGATGAGCCTACGGCTTTGGCAGACGTTTATGCCATCATGAAGCTTTATCTGCGAGATCGGCGGCGTGTGGGTGGTGATGATATGCACTGTCAACTCGTCATCAATCAGGCATCGAGCCATCGGAGTGGTGTTCAGACATATGAAAAACTTCTGCAAGCTTGTCGTTTCTTCCTGAAATGGGAGCCACAACTCGCAGGAACAGTGCGTAAGGATAGCAGGGTGCCTGCGGCAATTCGGATGCAATCAAGTCTTCTGGAAAATTTTCCGACGTCTCCGGCTGCTGTAGATGTTGGGCGTCTGGTGCGTCAGGTGGTTCAGGGCAGCCTACCGGCTGTTGCGTAAATCGCGGCTTACGTCTCTTTAAGGGATCGCTTATGGTTCGGGAACTACTGTTCCCAGGAAATGTATCAAACCATGCGCGTTGCCCTGATTCAGATGGCCCCTGCGGCTGATCGAAGTGCCAACATTCTTCAAGCCCAACGGCTG
This sequence comes from Gluconobacter sp. NFX36, assembly GCF_049887835.1. NCBI lineage: Bacteria > Pseudomonadati > Pseudomonadota > Alphaproteobacteria > Acetobacterales > Acetobacteraceae > Gluconobacter > Gluconobacter sp. NFX36. The sequence continues at coordinate 80,556 of NZ_JAGEKJ010000004.1, forward strand.
GTCTCAGAAGCTGTACACGCTGAGAAGCCTGATCTCGTCGTTCTTCCTGAAATATGGAGTTGTCTGGGAGGATCAACTGAGACCAAACGGGCGAGTGCGGAAGGTTTGCCCAGGCCGGGCGATAAGGGAGGTGTGCTCTATGAAGCGTTGAGGGCAATGGCTCGCGAGCACAAAATCTGGGTTCATGGTGGGTCGATTGGAGAATTGGCTACACCGGACTCTGGCGACAAGCTGGCCAATACCTCACTTGTCTTTAACCCTGATGGTGAAGAATGTGGGCGTTACAGGAAGATCCATCTTTTTGACGTCGTTACGCCTAATGGGGAGGGTTATCGCGAGAGTGACAATTACGTTCCCGGCGAAACGGTTGAAGTTGTCGATATTGATGGGGTCCCGACGGGTTTGGCGATTTGCTACGATCTGAGGTTCGCTGAACTCTTTCTTGCGCTGCGAGCTGCTGATGTGGAGATGATTATTCTGCCTGCAGCCTTCACACAGCAGACGGGTGAAGCACACTGGGATATTCTTGTTCGTGCTCGTGCCATTGAAACACAGGCATGGGTTATAGCTTGCGGGACGACAGGATGGCATGTCGACGGGCAGGGTAATCGACGTCAGACTTATGGTCATTCCATGATCGTCAGTCCGTGGGGAGACGTTGTTCTTCAATTGGGAAGTGAGGAAGGTTGGGGAGTGGCTGAACTGGATCTGGATGAGGTCCAGCAGGTTCGGCAGAGAATGCAGGTTCAGGCGAACAGGCGGTTGATCTGAGCATCATGAAAATCGCTTTTACCGCTGCTGCTACTGATGCTGCGCAAGATGCGCTCGCAACCTTCTCGGCCCGTTATGGCAATGTTCCTCTGGAAAAGGCAGATGTTGCAGTCAGCCTTGGGGGGGACGGGTTTATGCTGGAAACCCTCCATCGGGTATTGGGTCTCGACCTGGCCGTTTATGGTATGAATTATGGGACCATCGGCTTTCTCATGAACACTCCGGATGAGGATAATCTACCGGAGCGTTTGCTCAACGCTCAGCCTTCTCTGCTGCATCCACTTCACATGACTGCCACAACCGTCAGTGGCGAAGTGGTCGAAGGTAAAGCTTTTAACGATGTGTTTCTCTTTCGTCAGACGCGGCAGACGTCCAGAATACGGATTGAGATTGATGGCCGGATAAGGCTTGAGGAACTGATCTGTGATGGAGTGATTGTTGCTACACCAGCAGGTTCAACGGCTTATAACTTGTCCGCGCATGGCCCGATTGTCCCTTTGAGTGCAAACATTCTCCCGTTAACCCCAATCTCAGCGTTTCGTCCAAGGCGATGGAGAGGGGCACTTTTGCCGTCAACGGCGGTCGTTCGACTGACATTGTTGGATACGGACAAGCGTCCGACAGCAGCAGTCGCGGATTTCAAGGAAATTCGGGATGTTGTGGAGGTTGTGGTCAAAGAGGACCGCAAGCAGCATGCTACGGTTCTCTTTGACCCGGATCATGGTCTGTCTGAACGGATTATCGCCGAACAGTTTTTACCCTGAGGTCAGAGGATTGGAGTCAGGAGAGGTTTGCCTTCAAAATGGGCTTTGAGGTTATCCACCATCAGATTGCCCATCAGTGTTCTTGTTTCTACGGTTGCTGAAGCCTGATGGGCTTGGAGTACGGCATTATCCAAAGTGAAAAACTCTGGATTGATATTGGGCTCGTTTTGGAAAACATCGAGGCCTGCCCCGAAAATGCGTTTTTGCTTCAGGGCCGCGAGCAGGGCAGTTTCATCAACGACTGAACCGCGTGCGATGTTGACGAGAACACCGTTTGGTCCGAGTGCGTCCAGAACTTCAGCGTCGACCATGTTCGCTGAGCGTGGGCCGCCCGAAACAGCCAGAACAAGAACGTCGGACCATTCTGCCAGAGCCTTCAGGTCAGGCTCGAAGCGAAGTGTGCTTTCTCTCCGGGGGCGGGAATTGAAGTATGCTACTTCCATGCCGAACGCTGCGGCACGGTTTGCAATGGCCTGACCGATCTGGCCAAAACCTGCGATACCCATACGCTTTTTGGTAACACTTCTGGAAAGGGGCAGTGGTTGTTTTGACCATTGTCCCGCGCGAACGAAGCGATCATTCAGAACCGTTTCTCGCATGACGGAAAGCATGAGGGCTATGGCCATGTCCGCCACGTCGTCTGTCAGCGTTCCAAGCGTTGTCGCAACACCGATTTTGCGCTGGCGGGCTTCTTCCAAGTCAATCTGGTCTGTGCCTACGCCGTTGACTGAAATAACCTCAAGAGCAGGTAATGCATCCATGATAGGGCGTGGAAGACCTGAACCGCCTCCCGTCGCGACGCCGCGGATCTTGTCTGCATAAGAAGCAAGAGGCTCGGTCCCTTCATACGGATGGACTGTAAACAGGCTTTGCAGTCGTTCTGTAATGGCTGGAGGGAACTGATCGATTGCCAGAATGTCGGGACGGGAAGACAAAGCGGTTCTCCAATCTGGGATGTTAAGACTCAACCGGGCCAAGTTCTTTTTCGGCAAGATGATGGCAGGCGGCTTCGACTTCCTGCCAGGTGACATCAAAGCCTTCATCCGAACCGTAATACGGATCGGCGACAGCATCTCCGTGACGGCCGGGAAGGTGATCCAGCATCAGGGAAACGCTGGCCTTGCTGCCATCGGGTTGGAGATCGCGCAGGTAAGACAGATGAGAATGATCCAGGGCAAGAATATGATCAAAGCGCTCGAAGTCTTCGCGCGTCACCAGCCTGGCCCGAAGATTTGACGCATCCAGTCCATGCTGACGTGCAACGCGGCAGGCTCGGGGGTCGGGAGGGTAACCGAGATGCCAGTGACCTGTTGCGGCGGAATCAATATCGAGTGTCAGGCCTCGGATCATAGCTTCACGGCGCATGGCAAGTTCTGCAAGTGGGGAGCGACAGATATTGCCTGTGCAGACAAACAGGAAACTCTTCAAGCGCCGGTGAGCCATATAAAAAATGCCATTGTTGCGATGGAACTGAGTGTTCCGAAAAACAGGACCGATGCGATTTCTCTTTCGAGCACATGGTAGCGCATCGCCAGGATAACGTTGATGGAAGCGCTCGGGATTGCCATCGTCAATACACTTTCTTGAAGCGCCTGTAGAGGAAGATGCCACAGGCGCGCGATGATGTAGATTGTGCCCGGGATCACAATGTTTCGAACGACGACAATCGTGCCGACCAGTGGGCTGAAGCGGACCTGCCGGGTAAACAGCACGACGCCTGAAGCAAAAAGTGCTGCACCGCCTGTGGTCCGCCCTAATAACTGGAGAGAACCTTTCAGGAAGTGCGGAATGAAAGCGCCTGCACACACAAGGAGCAGGGCCATCAGCGGAACCCAGACGACGGGTTCCCGGCAGGAGTGTAGGAGGTGCCCGACTAGCTCTTTTAATTCGTCGCGTCGTTCCGTAGAGGGGGGGCGGGGTTGGCGGCCTTGATGATCGTGACCCATCATGATGAGTGTGATGGGGAGCTGGATCAGGTTCATTGCAAGCGCGGCGATGGAGATGGGGACGCCGCTGGCTGCGCCAAAAATCTGACCAAGGACCGGAATGCCAATGAAGGGTACGGAAGGCCCAGTCACGGTCATGGCGATCATGGCCGCTTCGCTCAGACGGCGTTTGAATGCAAAACGAAAAATTGAAAAGACAACAAAATATCCACCAACCATCGCTAGAAGGATAAGGGCGGCGACCGGGCCGGCAGACAGGACCTGTACTTTCGGTGTGCTGAGAATGGACACCAGAAGCTCAAGCGGGAGGGCATAGAGCATAACCAGTCGTGTTAGGACACCTGCTTGCTGGGCATCGAAGTCTTTACGATAAGCTGCGAAGTAACCGAAGCCGAGCGTGACCAGGATCGGAAGGATTGCTTCTACGATCGTGAGCAGCAGGTTGGGAGAACTGGTCATGTGATGCTCATAAAAATACGGAAGTTCCAGCTGTGTCAGGGATCTTTCGTAATGACATCGTTACCATCCGTCCATCCCTGACGGATCAGGTAGTGATTGACCTGATGTCTCGGGAGTGTCTTTCTGGAGCGGATCTGTCCCATTTTTCTCATGGTCAAAACATGCAGTCCATTTTCGATACGTTGATCGGCTTTATCCTGATGCTAGTGGGGCTGATTGTGGCCGCAATCAGCTTCATCGAGGTGCTGGCACGGCATGCCTTGGACAGCATTGGAGTTCATGGGGCGATCCAGACTGTCGTGCTTCTAATTCTGTTCGTTGCACTCGTTGTAGGAGCGTTTCGTATCTTTGGCCGGTTGCTGGCTGTTCTCCTCGTGGCGGCGTTTATCGTCTATGGTGTGTATGCCCTCCTGGGGCTCCCGCACACCATCTCCGTGCCGGGCGTGTCACAGGATAAAACAATCAGTTTTTGAGGGAGTGTGGTGTCCGCGAGAGGATTCGAACCTCCGGCCCCAGGATTCATACCACTTCGACTTTCGCCGCCACACTCTTGGTCGAGTGCGTTCGTGGTCTGGACTGTCTCTTCGCCAGGGGGTGTTAAAGCCCAGGCGTCGCCCGTACAGTCTCTACACCTTCTTTCTGCCGCAACAGAAAGCTTGGCTCGGGATTGGCACGACTCAAGAAAATCAGAGCGTTCCCCGAATTTGAGCGAATCCACTATGGAGTTTCCAACCATAGCGCCCAATTCAAACTTAGGAATCCTGTGCTCTATCCTGCTGAGCTACGCGGACACACGCTGCAAGTGTTATCGTATGGTCGTATTTTCTGCAAGCTGATGATAGGAAGAGGCGGGACGTGAAAAAATACGTTAAAAATTAAAAAACTAAATTTTTTCAAACATTATCCTTCTGGAAAACTTATGAAAATTAAATTAGTTTTTTGATAAAATTTAACAAATATTATTTCGTTACTCCTTGCGGTGACGGCTGATTTTGTCAACAGGCTACTGCGCTAAAAGGAAGATGATTCTTGCACTTTCGTTTTTGCTGTGCTTCCAGTCGCCGTCAGCTTGCAAGGTTTCTTGATATGGAATTTTTAGAAACATCTATATCGAGACGCTGATTTCAGGCGACTTTCCGTGCGCAGGCTGCCTTATGGATGGCATAGTAGGAAAGTTGAAATGTCTGGGGGTCTACCTGGTCATCTTAATTGTGATGGTACAGGTTTTGCAGACCTCCAAAAAATGGCCGTAATCCATTGTGAGTTTGAAGCTCGTATGGCGGAGAGGTAGCCGCGGAGTACGGTCAGCGTTTGGGTAGGAAGGATGGCAACGCCGCAACCCTGTTCCTACAGCATGTGCTTTGAAGCGCAGCTCCAGGTTTGCTTTGATTGAGGGTGCTTGTCATGAGTTCGTATCGGATGTCTGTTCGGGGTCGGTGTCATTTTCGTCCGGAACCATGTTCTGATTACGGGCATTGATGGGTATGACCAAAATGCTTTCCGGTTCCGTACGTCAGGTTCGCGAGACCGATCCCACATTGCTTCGTCTGAAATTGATTGGTCAGATGGAGGCGCGCACCCTGACCGGAGAAAGTGTTCTTCCTGTGGGTGGGAAAACGCGTGCTCTTCTGGCTATTCTTGCCTTGTCGGACAGAAAGCCTGTTTTGCGCTCACGGCTCGCGGAGTTGCTGTGGAGCCGGCGACCTGAAGATATGGCGCGTGCTTCCCTGCGACAGGAAATTCACCGTCTTCTTGATGCGTTGAGCCCCGTTGGCGTTGAGTTTCTGGATGTACAGCGCCATTCGCTGACATTGAAGCCAGCTCTGACTTCCGTAGACGCTGAGCGTATCCTGACAGCCAGCGTTCGTACTATTGAGACCATTCCGGCGCCTGAGCAAATTTTGCTTGGGGAGCTGAGTGGCGTAGATCCGGCTCTTGATGAGTGGCTGGAGCAGCAACGCGAAAGGCTGTCTCATCATCTCCTGACGCTTTATGAAGGTTGTCTGCGTGAACTGACGGACCCTGAGCAGGTTGATGATGTTACAGATCGTCTTCTCAAGGTTGATCCCCTCAACGAAGCTGCCTGGCGTGCCAAAGTGCAGAATGCTCTGCGGCGGGGGGAGCATGCTCGGGCTACGGCTCTCGCGGAACAGGCTACACGGGTCCTGGGGCAGGAAGATACGCTTCATCCCTTGACCCAAGGGGTGCTGGGAAGTGTTCTCAAAGGCGCGGGGCTGGACTGTCCTGTCACGGTTCCGGATACTGCGGGGGCCGAAGATGTTGCGGTTCAGTTTTCAGTAGAAGAAGATCACTTCTCAAGAGGCACACCTTACCAGCGACCTGATCCCATGCTGGCGTTGCCTTTGCATCTTGCCAGAGTGGCCGCAGGGCAGGCTCGCAAGGTTTCCTTATTGATCCTGACGCCTTTTACAATGGATTCAGGCAATGAAACCGCGTTGAAATGTGCGACCAGCCTCAGTGATCAGTTTGAACTGCTGTTCGTGCATGTCGAGACGTTTGATATCGTTGCGAAACCAGAGGGGTTCGTCGCTGATCCTGTGAATCCCATGGCGTCGTATCGTAGTCTTGGTGCGGACTACGTTATCACGGGCGCTGTTCGAGCCGGTGCTTCAGATCACGCGCTTCGTCTGATCCTGAAGGTTATGGATGTGCGGGCAGGTGGCGTAATCGTCTGGGGTGCGCATTATGACTTTCCTGATCGGGACCCGGGGTCGGTAGCATCTGGATTGATAGGCCCGGCAGCGGCAATGCAGTGGGGGCTGTTGCTGGCGGAAGCCCGTCGGGTCGCCAATCGGACGGATGGCGAACTTTCAGCTCTTGGAAAAATGGCTCGGGTTTTCAAGCTTCTGCTTAAAGGGAACAGCGAGGTTTTCCCGAATGTCAGCCAGCTTCTGGATATGGCTGCCATTGAGGACCCGCGTGAGGGCAATGTCCCTCTAATGCGCGTGCTGTATTGTCTGATCCGTTATGAAAATGATTGGAGTGATGAGGGGACGAAATTGCTGGCGCAGGGCGTTCAGTCTGCCCGACAGCTCGTCACTCTCAAGCCTGATGCATCGGGTGGAGCCGTTCTTCTTGCGACGTTGCTGATGCATGATCGGGCTTCTTTTCCGATGGCGCGGTCTATTGTTCGGATGCAGGCGCAGGCTCTGGAGGATCTGAAATGCGGAAGTGGTCTTCCTGACTATCTGCTGTGTCAGTTGTTACTGTGTCTGTTTGATGAAGATTTGAAAGGCGCGGCGCAACTTGCCGGGCGGCTTCGAAACAATCCGTATCATTCACCGCTTTATATCCTGATCAGGCCATTTTTCATGATGGTCATGATGTTGGGGGGAGAACGTCGGGACGTCATCGAAATGGGGCGTTTGATGGCGGGTCTATACCCCAATTATCCGAGTGCGCTGGTCTATTATCTTGTTGCTCTTGTTGAAGAAGATGAAAACCTGGAAGAAATTCAGCACGTTCGGGATCATCTGACGCGACTGGTTCCGGATCTGACGATAGCAAAGATTCTGAGCCGTTTCCCCTATCTGGGAGAGGCAAAAAAGACTGAACTGCATCAGGCTTTTCTGACCGCAGGCCTGACATAAGGCTTCTATAAATCGGGAGGGCGCTTGGCCTCGCCCGATGGGCGCGATATGAACACGGAATTGATGTTGTCAGGATACAGGTTTCGCCAGTCTGTATCCATGCCCGTGACGGCCTTGGCCCGGCCCGCAGGACCCTCCATGATGTCTCGTACACAGATGACTGCTTCCCGCTCTTTCCACCGCTCCGCAGTTCGCGTGGCTCTCGGTATGCTTGCACTTGGAACGGTCGCTGCCTGCGGCGGCGCCCGCGATCCGAGCAGCCTGACAGCGCCTCGTAATCATCTTCTTGGTGTTGATCGTGGGGCGGAAGGCGGTGCCGATCAGCTCAAGGGCGGTGTGAACGCCTATCTCTGGCGTGGGGCGATTGACACTCTCTCCTTTATGCCGCTGGCATCTGCCGATGCTGTTGGTGGTGTCATTCTGACTGACTGGTATCAGCCCCCTGCCAGTAAGGATGAACGCTTCAAGATTGCAGCCTATGTGCTTGATCGCCGGATGCGTTCTGACGCCCTGCGTGTTTCCGTTTTCCGCCAGGTCCGTCAGGATGGAGAATGGCAGGACACGTCGGTCTCAGCGACAACGACTTCTGATATCACAACCCGTATCCTGACCCGTGCACGCCAGTTGCGTGCTGAAAATGGCGAGCGGGGCAACTGAGTTAGACATGAGCGATTCCACGACCCCGGCTTTCGATTTTCACTCAAGAGAGCCGTTCTGGCAGACCGAATGGAAACAGCGGAACGTCTTTGCTGTTCCTGACGTACCTCCTGCTGATCGTCCGAAGTACTACGTCCTTGAGATGTTTCCGTACCCTTCCGGGCAGCTTCATGTCGGGCATGTGCGGAACTATACGCTTGGAGACGTCGTAGCGCGTTACAAGCGTGCGCGTGGCTTCTCTGTGCTGCATCCGATGGGATGGGATGCGTTCGGGCTTCCAGCGGAAAATGCTGCCCGGGAGCGGAATGTACACCCTGGTAAGTGGACGATGGAAAACATCGCTACCATGCGCGGAACATTGCAGCGCCTGGGCTTCTCGCTGGACTGGGATCGTGAGATCGCGACTTGCCTGCCGGAATATTACGGCAAGCAGCAGAAGCTGTTTCTGGACATGCTGGCGGGTGGTCTGGTCGAGCGTCGTGATTCGTCGGTTAACTGGGACCCGGTGGATCAGACTGTTCTGGCTAACGAGCAGGTCGTTGAGGGGCGCGGCTGGCGTTCAGGGGCACTGATTGAGAAGAAGGTTCTCTCGCAGTGGTTCCTGAAGATTACGAAGTTCGCGGAACCTTTGCTCGACAGTCTGGGGCAGCTTGATCGTTGGCCCGAGCGTGTCCGCACTATGCAGGAGCGCTGGATCGGTCGTTCTGAAGGGGCGCGGGTGCGGTTCGCGCTGCATAATCCGCCTGCCGGGTTCGACATAAATCTGGACGGCATCGAAGTCTTCACGACGCGTCCTGATACACTGTTTGGTTTGAGCTTCGTTGGCATCGCTGCGGACCATCCGCTGGCGGCCAAGGTTGCGAAAACCAATCCGGCCGCTGCCGGGTTCATCGAAGAATGCCGCCGTCTCGGAACATCCGAGGAAGTGATTGAAGCGGCTGAAAAGCTTGGTTTCGACACAGGTCTTCGTGTCAGCAATCCGCTGAACCCGGATCAGTCCGCTCCGATCTGGATCGCGAATTTCGTACTCATGGATTACGGAACAGGCGCGGTATTCGGTTGCCCCTGTGGCGATCAACGCGACCTTGATTTTGCTCGTAAGTACGATCTGGCTGTTCCGCAGGTGCTGCTGCCTGCTGGCGAAGATGCCGAGACGTTCACGGTTGGCAAGAAGGCCGTCATCGGAGACGCGAAACTCTACAACTCCGGCTTCCTGGACGGGCTTGATGTCGCTGTTGCCAAGAAAACGGTTATTGAACGTCTAGAAGGCATGGGCGTCGGGCAAGGTGTCGTAAACTGGCGTCTGCGTGACTGGGGCATTTCACGTCAGCGGTACTGGGGTTGCCCGATCCCTGTCATTCACTGTGACAACTGTGGTGCGGTGCCTGTTCCAGATGATCAACTGCCGGTCGTCCTACCGGAGGACGTGACGTTTGACCGTCCAGGAAACCCGCTGGACCATCACCCGACATGGAAGCATGTGGCTTGCCCGAACTGTGGTGCCCCGGCGACCCGCGAGACCGATACGTTCGATACGTTTGTCGATAGTTCCTGGTATTTCGCGCGATTCACGAGCCCTCATGCCGCGACCCCGACGCTTCCGGAAGCCGCCAATGGCTGGCTCCCGGTTGACCAGTATATTGGTGGGATTGAACACGCGATCCTGCATCTGCTGTATGCGCGCTTCTTTACCCGGGCGATGCATGAGACGGGTCATCTTGGAATTGATGAGCCGTTCGATGGCCTGTTTACGCAGGGCATGGTGACGCACGAAAGCTACAAGGATTCGAGCGGCTGGCTCTATCCGGAAGAGGTTGAGCGTCGTGGAGAGCAGGTTGTTCGCCGCGATAACGGAACGCCGGTTCAGGTGGGCCGGTCAGAGAAAATGTCCAAGTCCAAGCGCAATACGGTTTCCCCTGTGGAAATCATTGAGCGGTTTGGCGCGGATACGGCCCGTTGGTTCGTGCTGTCGGACAGCCCGCCAGAACGCGATATGGAATGGACGGCGTCCGGTGTTGCGGCTGCGGCCCGTTTTGGTCAGCGTTTGCATCGTCTGGTCTCAGCAGTTGCGAGTGCAGATGCCATCGACAGCGCCCATGGTGTCGTAGGAGATGATCTGCGTCGCGTGACACATCGGACGATTGCGGCTGTCACAGAGGCGCTGGAGGCTTTCACGCCTAACGTTGCGGTTGCAAGGTTGCACGAACTGACGTCTGCTCTGGCGGAGGCGCAGGGCAAACAGGGAGAAGGGCTGGCAGCGGCCCGTCGTGAAGCTGCGTCGGCTCTGTGTCTGCTGACCGCTCCCATGATGCCGCATCTGGCGGAAGACATGATGGCCGTACTTGAGCCGAATGGTGATCTCGTTGTGGACAGGGCGTGGCCGGAAGCTCAGGATGAATGGCTGGCGGTACAGAGCGTCACAATCGGTGTTCAGGTTCTTGGAAAGCTGCGTGGCACCATTGAGGTGCCGCCGGATGCGCCGAGGGATCAGGTGCTGGCTGCCGCGAAAGCCGAGCCGAACGTGGCCCGCGCGCTCGAAGGCAAGCGTCTCGTGAAGGAAATCCACGTTCCAAACCGGATCGTCAATTTTGTAGTGGCAGGCTGATCGTGAAGCGTCGCAGTGTTCTGACCATGGCAGGCTTTCTGATGTTGGGGGGGTGTGGTTTCACCCCTCTCTATGGAAAGCTTTCCCCGACAACGGATGTTTCTACTGAACTTTCACAGGTTTATGTGGCGAACATTCAGGGGCGCTATGGTCAGCAACTGCGGTTGGCTCTTCAGAAAAATCTTTCAGGTGCAGGACCTGAAAACCCGCAGCGTTACACATTGCGGGTCAATTCCGGAGCCAATACGGAAGCCATTGATATTCACCAGGACAACACGTCTGGTCGAAATCGTGTGACGGGTAGTGCGCATTGGCAGCTCTTCACGGTAGAACAGTCTCCCCAGCTTCTGACGCAGGGGGATGTCAATACGCTGGACGGATACAATACGACGTTTGAGCAGTACTTTGCCCAGACGCTGAACGATGAAACGGCCAAAGGACGCGTTGCTCAGACTCTGGCGCAGAATTTGACCCAGCAATTGGCAATCTGGTTCAGATCCCACAATACCCCTTCCAAAAATACTCAGGAAGATCTGCCGCGTTATATCAATACCGACAGAATGCCTTCTGATAATGGCACTTCAACAGAGAAGGTCGGTGCAGATGGCTTCCCGGCATCGGCAACGGGACGAATTTCTCAGGGAACCATCACCAACTAATGAAGGTTGAGACCCGTAATATCGGGCGTGCCTTGGCTGATGCGGGGACATGGCGCGCCATTCTCCTCCATGGAGAAGATTCTGGCCTGATCCGTGAACGTGCTGCACACTCTGTTCGTCTGGTAGCAGAAACGCTCGATGATCCTTTTCGTGTGGCGCAGCTGGACCGGGATACTCAGGACCGTCTGGAAGATGAAGCAACGGCGCTGTCCCTGATTGGTGGGCGACGTGTGGTCTGGGTTAGGGATGCGCAGGATTCCGTAACGCCTCTTTTGGCGCGGGTTCTGGAGACGCAAACGGATACCCTCATTGTCATTGAGGCGCCGGGGCTGTCCTCCCGGTCCAAATTGCGAGCCTTGGCGGAAAGCCGCAAAGATGTTGCTTCCATCGCCTGTTACCCGGAAGAGGGACGTGCGCTTTCCCAGACTGTTACGGAAGCTTTATCACAGGCGGCAGTTTCGATTGACCGTGATGCCTTGACCTGGTTGATGGGGCGACTGGGGGCTGACAGGAGCGGAGTCCGGAGCGAAATCGAGAAGCTTGTTCTCTACGCAGGCGCTAACGGACGACTGGATCTGGATGCGGTTCAGGATTGCGTAGGAGATGCCGGAGGAAGCTCTCTGGAAGATGCCGTATTCGCGGCGTTGTCTGGCAATCGGGAAGAGGCGGATCAGGCTCTTGAGCGTGCTCTGGCTGATGGGGCAAACCCTGTCGCTGTGGCTCGTGCTGTTCTGGGGGTTCTGGTGCGGTTGCAAAAGGTGGCGCTTGCCGTGAAGAGCGGGCAGGGGCGCGCAGAGGCTATGAAGTCGCTTAAGCCGCCTGTGTTTTTCAAACGGACGGCCGCTTTTAATCACGCGCTTGATCGCTGGACAAGTGACGCTCTAGCGCGGGCTATGCGGGAAACGCAGGCTTTTGAGTTGGCATGTAAGCAGAGTGGGACGCCTGATATTGCGCTCTGCCGGAGGCATATTGCGTCTCTCTGTGGGATCTGGAAGCGCTGATCCGTTTTCCCTAGGGCATTCTTAAAATGATGAGGTGTTGTGGCTGTAACCGGACGATGTGTCTGTGTGCAGCGACAGGGAAAAAGAACCGCAACCTCTGAAAACACAGGCGTCCGATGATGACGTCGAGATGGTTGAGAAGACTGGCGGAGAACAAAGGCTCCACCAGTCTGAAGGCGTTAAAAGCGGGCGGAGACGTCGAGGTAGTAATAGCCTCCCGTAATTCCGAGCTGATTGGTGCTCATGTAATATTTTGGAGCACCGAGGTAACGGTTTTCTTTTGGTACGGCGGATGGGTACGCGGCGAAGATGTTGTTGCCACCAATCGTCGCGCTCCAGTGCTGGTTAATATTGTAGGTGACGGACGCGTTGGTCGTCCATTTCGGGGCATTCTGGAACTCGAGATAGTTCGTGGTCGAGAACGCATTGGGGCCTGTGTAGTAAGTCAGGTTCGATGTGGTCTGGCCATAGCGGATTTCATGAACCGCCACTGCCCATGTGTTGTTGGGAGAATGCCAGCGGCCACCGAAAATGATCTTGGAGCGCGGATAAGCTGTCGTCAGATAGGCGAGTGTTGGGATTGTCAGCAGGTTCGCGCCCGTGGTGGTGGTGCCCTGATGACGTAGACGCGTCCGGTTCAGGTTGATCGCAACATCCCAGTCCACATGTCCGAAGCGGCCGAACTCGCTTGGGTAGGTCGCATTGATATCCAGGCCCTGTGTGCGCGTCGTGGCGACGTTGGCGAACCAGTATGTTGAAAGCTGACCGGCTCCCCAGCTTTCGGAGCCAGCAGGAAGCGGGAAGTTGTTCATGGCAAGAGCGCTGTAGGCATCCGATCCGTAAATCGTTCCACCTGGCTGGATGCGGTCGCGGAGGTCGATCTGATAGGCGTCGACCGTCACGTGCAGCTTGCGAATCGGTTCGACGACGATGCCACCCTCTACGCTTGTGGCCTGTTCAGGCTTCATCTGGGATGCGCCGTTGGCAAGCGCACCAGCAGAATTGGCTGCAATCAGGCCTCGTGCGGCAGTTGGGGAGACAGCCAGCGCGGAATAATGCTGCTGGGCCAGTGTCGGGGCATGGAAGCCGCTGCTGAAGGTTCCACGGACGGCAAAGCGAGGGCTGAAGTCATAACGCGTGGAGATCTTGCCTGTCTTGGCATTTCCGACATCGGTGTAGTGCTCGATGCGACCCGCCAGATCGACCTGCCAGTTCTTCATCAGGTGCGTTGCAATGTCGATGTAGCCAGATGCAACATCACGCGACCAGTTGCCGGCGTTATAAGACGTTGTGCCAGGAATACCGTCAGCGCCTGTGCCGGCCGTGCTGTCTGCCGAGCCTGTGCCCATGGAATAAGATTCATAACGATACGCAGCGCCACCAGCCACGTTGATGCTGTGGGGCCAGAACGAGAAGTTGAACTTGCGGGAAAGGTCAAGACTGCTCGTCCACTGCGAGTTGTTATAACCCTGCGCGTTGTAAAAATTCGTCGGTGTTCGGCCTGATGCTTTATATACGGCACTATTGATTGTGCTGAGGGCATCAAACCGATCGAAATCGCGGCCATAGACTGTGGAAAGGTCCCAATGCCAGCCCGCCAGCATGCCTTTGAAACCAGCTGTTAGCTCGTAATCGTTTTCTTCCAGCCCGAGGATTGGTGAGTAGCCATATGGATACTTCGCGGCATATCCTGGGTAGGCGGTCAGCGTCGAAGGCAGGCGATAATTCTGGTAGGACTCTGCGTGGCGGTGCGCGTAGGTTGCGCTTCCATAGGCCTGAACATTTTCCGTGATGTCGTAACCGGCAGTGACGGCAACGCTTTCACGCGTCTGTTCGGGCTGGCTCAGAACCTGGTTGGTGTACTGGTTCGTACGGTTGTCTTTGCCGGACCGAAAAGCATGGTCCTGATGCACGAAATCGCCGCCAATATGAACATAACCGCGGTTATGAATATTGAAGCCGCCATCCAGATAGACGCCCTGCTGGAAGCCATCTCCTTCGCTGGTAATGCCAGTGTTGGAGCGCATGTTTAGGCCGTGATCCTGCTTTTTGGTGATGATGTTCACCACGCCAGCAATCGCGTCAGACCCGTACTGGGCTGAAGCCCCGTCGCGCAGAACTTCTATATGATCGATCATCGACATGGGAAGCATGTCGATATCAACGGGTGTCGCGCCCTGTGACGGGCCCGGATCGGCATAAATGTTTGCTGTCGTGTGACGGCGTTTGCCATCAACGAGCACAAGGGTCTCGTTCGGGTTCAGGCCTCTGAGAGCGATTGTGTCCGTGAGCGCGCCTGCGTCAAAGCCAGCCGTTGGGACAGTTAGGGATGGGAGCAGAAGCGAAAGGGCGTCACGCAGGGTTGGCTGACCTGTGGCTGCGAGTTGCCGGTTTGAAACAACGTCGATCGGGGAAATCGAATCGCGTGCTTTCTTACCGAATTCGCGTGTGCCGGTGACGATGACAGACTCATTGCCACCGGAAACATCCCTGGTTCGGACTGACGAGACGGATGTACGGTTTTTTGTCTTCTTGTGAGGGGTTTCGGCTTTTGCTGTAGGCGCTGCACAGAGTCCTGTAACCGGCATGGCAAGGGAGGAGCCAAGAAGAGTGGTACCTAGAAGCACAATATGCCGGGAGGAAAAACGTACAGACACGATTTCACGATCTCACAAGAGTGAATTAACAATTAGACAGATTGCTATCGTGTATCGGTTTGGTCAACGGAATTTCTTCCGTTTCAATAACATTTGCGTATTTCTTGCTTCAGTGTGGCGCCGTTCCATCACTTGAAGCGTTATGACACAGAAATGTTGTAATGAAAAATGGGAGTTTGATCTGTGAAACGTCGCCATTTTCTGCGAACGGCCTCGATAGCCCCTGCATCTCTGGCCGCTGCGCCATGGGGAATGTCTTCTGCTTTTGCTGATTCAAATGAAGACAGGGGAACTGTGCCGCATGGTATTTTTGAAGTTGTTGCAAGGTTTGACGGTCCTGGTCCGTCCGGTGTCGTGGTGTTGCCAGAAGGACGCATTTTCGTTGGCTTTCCAAGGCATGCCGTGAACCATACAGGCGCGACGCTTGGAGAGTTGGTGAATGGAAAGGTAGTACCTTATCCCTCGAAAGAAGAAAGCCTTCCCAGTCATCGTTCTGATGCAGAGTGTCTTGTATCCATTCACGGAATGACTTTGGATCGTAATGGACGGATCTGGGCCATTGATGATGGAAAACGAGCTGGTCACCCGATTGGGGCAGGGGCAGCAAAAATTGTCTGCATTGATCCGAAAACCAACACCATTGTGCACAGGATCCTCCTCAAAGAGCCTGTTCTGCTTCCTGACAGCCACATGAATGATCTGCGTGTCTCTCTGTCACATGGGGCGGAGGGAATGGTTTTTGTGACGGACTCTTCATTTGGCACGCAGCCTGCTCTGGTCGTTGTGGATGTCGCAACGGGGCAGGGACGACGGGTTCTGGCCCAGAGCAGGGCTATTCTGCCAGAGCAGGGCTTTCTGGCCATTGTTGAGGGAGAGCCTCGCCAGTATCTGCCTAAAAAGCCACAACTGGTTTCTGGTGGGGTAGATGGGATCGCCCTTACAAAGGACGAGCAGCGGCTTTATTTTGCGCCTCTGACAAGTCGACGTCTTTACAGTCTCCCCGTAGATCTTCTGGCAGATCCCGCGTCAGATGACGCTAAACTCGAAGCGGCTATTCGTGATGAGGGGGAAAAAGGCGTAGCGGATGGCCTAGATTTTGACAGTCATGATCGTCTGTATACCACCAATTATGAACATGACTGTATTCTGCGGCGAGATCCGGATGGATCGTTCAAACTGATGCTTCGTGATCCTCGAATATTGTCGCCGGACGGAATCTTTGCGTCCGAGACGCATGTCTATTGTACGTTTGGGCAATGGAACCGGCTTGCGTCTTTCAATGATGGGAAAGACCGGCGGGAGCCCCCTTATCTTCTGGCCCGGTTCCCCATCGAAGAGGCGGAATCCTACAATGCCTTGCCTGATGCGGCTTTGACCAAGGCTGGAACGCCGGGGGACTGAATGAAAAAGCCCCGACCAAGGAATGTTGGTCGGGGCTTTTTGAGGCTTCTCAGGCTGTCTGTTCGGGAGGAGCCTGTGTGTCAGTCGTATGCTGATCCACCGCTGCCGGAAGAAGCTGGGCCAGAGCCGGAAGGATTGTCGCTGCCGGAAGGCCCGTCTTGGAGACGAGCATCTGGACCTGCTGATCCGTCAGCAGGTTGCGAAGTTCATCCGTGGAAATGGGCAGATTTTCACCGTTCCCAATCCAGGAATGGATCTTCTCTTCAAGTCCAGCACTTTTAGCCTGATTGATAAGCATGTTCAGGCCTTCGCCTTTGAGCATGTCACCAAAGCTGCCACCGAGTTTGTCACCCAACTGGCCACCAAGGGCGCCCATGGCTTGATTGACGATGTTTCCGAAGAAGCCGCTCATAAATGTGTTCCGTACTCTGGTGCGACCAAGTGGCCGCTATGGAAAGATCGCCTGCTGTGTCAGGCCTGCTAGATAATCAGGATGCGCGCTTGTTGCTGAGTTCCTGCGGGACTTCGACGTCGATTTCCAGCATGGAGCATCCGCTGCCACGGTCCAGTTTGATCTGGACCTTGTCCTGATCGACGGCAACATGGCGTGCGATGACTTCCATGATCTCTTTATGAAGCTGCTTCAGGAGGTCCGATTCACCTTCTTCTCCCGCACTGCGTTCATGAGCCAGAAGGATCTGGAGCCGGTCACGCGCAACAGCGCTGCTGGACTGCTGCCGTCGCGTGAAAAGGTTTGCGAGAAAGCTCATGCCGCACCTTTCTTGCCAAACAGCCAGTCGAGAAAGCCGCGCTTCTCAGTCGGCACGGAAACATCAATTTTTTCACCAGCCAGACGGCGAGCGGCTTCGAAATAGGCGCGGGCCGGAAGGCTTTCAGGAGAAGACAGCGTGACAGGAGCGCCGACGTTCGAGGCCTTCAGCACATCTTCGCTTTCCGGAACGATACCCACGAGCGGGATGGACAGGATTTCCAGAACGTCTTCAACGCTCAGCATTTCCTTGCGGGCTGCGCGGGCCGGATCGTAGCGGGTCAGCAGCAGGTGCTTTTCGATCTTCTCGCCGCGCTCTGCTTTCTCCGTTTTGCTGTCCAGCAGGCCGATGATGCGGTCTGAGTCACGGACGGAGCTGACTTCCGGATTGGTTACGATTACTGCGGCATCGGCGTGATACATGGCAAGCTGTGCGCCACGTTCGATACCGGCCGGGCTGTCACAGATGACCCAGTCAAACTTTTCGCGAAGTTCTTCCATGACGCGGGCCACGCCTTCGGATGTCAGGGCATCCTTGTCGCGCGTTTGGGAGGCGGGAAGAATGGAGAGTGTTTCGCAGCGCTTGTCGCGGATCAGGGCCTGTGACAGGCGGGCGTCACCCTGTACGACGTTGATGAGATCGAACACCACGCGGCGTTCTGCGCCCATGACCAGATCAAGGTTTCTGAGACCGACATCGAAATCCACAACGACAACATTTTGCCCGCTTTGTGCGAGTGCTGCGCCGAGGGCAGCAGTTGATGTCGTCTTGCCGACGCCACCCTTGCCTGAGGTGACAACCAGAACCTTGGCCATGAAAACTCCAAAAACTGCGTCTGCGGCCATTTGCCGCGTCCTGCACGAAAATCGCGCCTATTCCCTGTATCCTATGGGATAGTGAAGCCTTCCGGCAACACGGGAATAGGGGCAGTTTCGTGGCATGAGATCACTTTGATAACGGATCAGCCAATTTCTCAGCGCGGAAGTGGGAGGACCCGGACTCTGTCCTCATCGAGAAGTGCCTGCGCGGCCTGTCCGAAAACGGTGGGGTCGATATCTTCCGTAACAGCGTAGAAACCATCCAAGGCCAGTAATTCAGCTTCCATTCGGGAGGCAAAAATTCTGGCATCTGACTTGCCGCCGACCCCCGCGATCGCCCGACCCCGGAGGATGCCGTAAACGTGGATTGATCCGGCCGCCACGATTTCTGCTCCAGACGAGACGGCTCCCAGGATAACGACGTCTCCTTGCATATGCTGGATGCATTGGCCGGAACGGATCGCGCCTTCCAGAACCAGGGTTTGCCCACCTGATACGGATGACGCTGCGGCTGTGTCTGCTTCTGTTGCCTGCTCCGGGAGGTCAACTTCGCCAGACGGACGACCACCTTCGAAGGACGCTGGCCAGTCCCAGCCGGCAACGGCGGGCCAGGAGCGATCACCGCCCTCAATGCTGATGATACGAACGCCGCGGCTGCGGATGTCGTCAAGGAGGGTGGTCAGACCGGTCGTGTCGGCTGCAAGAAGTCCGAGGTCAAGAATTACCGGCTTCCCGCTGAAAAGGCCGCCGGATCGTACGATCTGCTGGTCGAGGCCAGCCAGCCAGAGGTTCAGTGGCGCTTCTGGCGACAGGACGAGCGCCAGAAAGGAACGGCCACGGGCGCGGATACGCATCGGGGTGGCGGTGGGGGAAGCGGATGCAGTGTCTGACATCGGAAAATTCGTTGGCCCTGTAAGGAAAGCGGTGACGGAGGCTCTTGTGAGCGGGTAGTGGGTGACTTAGAACATGACGTTATGCGTATCCTGCATCACCTTCCACTCTCCCCGCAATGCCGTCTGGTCCGGCTTGTGCTTGGCGAGAAGAGACTGCCCTGTGAACTCGTGATTGAACGGGTCTGGGAGCAGAGTGAGGAATTCCTTGCCCTGAACCCGGCTGGCGAAGTTCCTGTCCTTGTTGAAGAGAATGGTCTGGCCGTTCCCGGAGGACGGGTCATCTGTGAATATCTGGATGAAGCCTATCCGGATACACCCCTGATGGGACGCACGCTGGCAGAACGTGTTGAGGTTCGCCGGTTGATGGACTGGTTTGACACGCGCTTCGCACAGGAAGTCACACGTAATCTGCTTGGTGAGAAAGTGGACAAGCGGTTGTATGGACGTGGTCATCCGGATGGCAATGTGCTGCGGGCTGGTTACGGCAACATGCGCTTTCATCTGGATTATATTGGCTGGCTTGCGGAAACGCGCTCCTGGCTTGCGGGGTCATCCATTTCCATGGCTGATTTTGCTGCCGCCGCGCATCTGTCAGCACTGGATTTCATCGGAGACGTGAACTGGGCCAAGGCGCCTGCTGCCAAGGACTGGTATGCACGGGTTAAATCCCGCCCATGTTTCCGCGGACTTCTGACAGACCGGATGAGTGGCATCACCCCGCCCGGCCATTACGCTAATCTGGATTTCTGAACAGGAATTTGCTCGTGACGTATGATGTGGTGGTCCTTGGGGCTGGCGCGGCTGGCCTCATGGCTGCTGCGAGCGCCGGGCAGAAAGGTGCAAGTGTTCTTGTTCTGGATCATGGGCCCGAGCCGGGCCGCAAGATCCTGATTTCGGGTGGTGGCCGGTGCAATTTCACGCATCTGGAGACCGGGCCGAACTGCTTTATTTCCCAGAATAAACACTTTGCCCGGTCCGCGCTGGCCCGTTACACGCCGCGGGACTTCGTAAAGCTGATCGATCGTTATCGCATCGCCTGGCACGAGAAATCCAAGGGCCAACTGTTTTGCGATGGGTCTGCCCGTCAGATCGTGGACATGCTGATTTCCGAATGTCAGGCAGCGGGCTGCGAAGCGCGCATGCAGACGCGAATTCTGGACGTTCGTTCTGATGGAAATGGCTTTGTGGTGCAGACAGATGCAGGGGATGTTCAGGCGCGATCTGTCATTCTGGCGACGGGTGGCCTGTCTATTCCCAAGCTGGGAGCCTCTGATCTTTCTCTGCGGATTGCAAAGTCGTTCGGTCTGAAGGTCGTGCCGACGGCACCGGCACTTGTTCCTCTGGTGCTGGCGGATGCTGATCCGTCTCTGGCTGGGGTATCTCTGAATGTGGTCGCCACGACGGGCAAGAAGGGACCGCGTTTTGAAGATGGTATGGTCTTCACGCATCGTGGCGTCTCGGGCCCCGCGATCCTTCAGATCTCGTCTTATCTGGAAGCCGGACAATCAGCTCAGATCGATTTGCTGCCGGGAAAAGATGCTTTGAAGATGCTGCTTGAAATCAAGCAGGCGCGTCCAAAGGCTTTGCCTCCCAGCCTGCTGGATGCGCTTCCGTCTCGCCTTGCCAAAGAGCTTGTTGTTGATCTCGGGGATACGATGCTGGCTAATCAGCCGGACAAGAAACTTCGTGCATTGGCGGATCGTCTGTCCCGTTGGGAGATCTCTCCTTCTGGAACCGAAGGGTATGCCAAGGCGGAAGTCATGCGAGGGGGGATCGATACCAGCGGTCTTTCGTCACAGACGATGGAAGCGCGGGATGTGCCGGGGCTTTATATGATTGGCGAAGCTGTGGATGTGACGGGTTGGCTCGGGGGGCACAATTTCCAATGGGCCTGGTCTAGTGGAGTTGCAGCAGGGCAGGCAGCGGCTGAGCGCAAATAAGCTGGAACAATTACGCCACAGGATTGCCATACCGGCGTAGGATGCCCGCAACTGACGCAGTGGAAATCCGTTTTCTGCTCATTCATGTTGTCTTGAGAGGGTCATACCGATGTCTCGTTCCATTCGCCGCTCTGCACTCCGTGTCGCAGCAGGACTTTCTTTTCTTGGGCTTGGCGCTTGTGTAGGAACGGCCGCTTCAGGGCCTGTGAACCCGTCTGCTCCGGTTGCCGGTTACGGATATACCTGTAAGGCTGGGATCTACACCTGTAAGATGCCAACTCAGGTCCCTCTGGGCACATCCTGTTCCTGCCCGGGCCTGGGTGCCGCCAGTTACGGCAATGTGCACCAGCCATAATCCCTGACATTGGCCCTTTGGGTTGAAGGGGATAGAACCGCGCCATGCAGGATGGGATTTCCGGTATGGCGCAGTTTGTTCCATGGATTATTGCCGCAGTTTCGCTCGCTGTTGCGGCTCTTGCGATCATGCGGGGCGGGAGTGGCGACATTGCGCGCCTTCTGGACCGCGAAGCGGACGAACGGGCACGGGATACCGAGTATCAGCGCGCTCATCTGGCAGACGTCGAGCGGGCTCTTTCCGGTCGGATGGATCAGCTTCGACTGGAAACAAATGATCGTCTGGGGGATCTGACCCGGAGGGTTGGGCAGGATCAGGCTGAAGGGCGTGTCCTGCTGTCCGAAGCGCTACGAGAAATGGCGCAGAGCCAGAATGTACAGATTGAGCGCATTCGTGTTGCCGTTAACGAACAGCTTCATGGTGCTGTCGAAAAACAGATGCAGACCAGCTTTCAGCGTGTGGTTGAGCAATTCAGCGCCATGCAGAAAGCCTTGGGTGAGGTGACCAACGTCACGGCGCAAATTGGTGATCTCAAGCGTCTGTTCTCCAACGTGAAGACGCGTGGTGGCTGGGGCGAGGCTCAGTGTCGTGCCATTTTGGATGATGTTCTGCCGGAAGGGAGCTACGACACGAATTTTCGTCTGGGAGAGGGTGGAGAGTCTGTAGAATTCGCTATCAGGATGCCGGTGAAGGGCCATGTTGCGCCTCGTCTTGCTATCGACAGCAAGTTCCCGACTGAAGCTTATGAGCGTCTGCTGAATGCAACTGAGCTTTCGGATGTGAGTGCTGAGAAGGTGGCTCGGAAGGAACTTGAGGCCACGATAAAGTCTGAGGCTCGCAAGATTGCTTCCAAATATATCTGTCCGCCGATCACGGTTGAATTCGCGGTGCTCTATTTGCCGACTGATGGTCTTTACACGGAAATCGCCCGGATGCCTGGCGTCATTGATGAAATCGGGCGTTTATATCGCGTGATCGTCATGGGGCCGTCGTTGCTTCCTGCCATGCTTCGGACGGTTCATCTCGGTTATGTGACACTCGCGCTTGAGGAGAGGACGGAGGCGATTGCCAGTCTGCTTGGAGCGACGCGCCAGGAGATGTTGCGGATGGATCAGGTGCTGGACAGATTGCAGCGGAATGCAGGGACAATGGGCAACACGATTGAGGAAGCGCGTCGTCGGACACGCGTTCTCGGACGTCGCCTGAGGGCACTGGATGGAGTGGAAAATCTCGAAGATGCGCAGGATGATCTTGAATTTCCGGAAGTTTAAGACTGATTTTAATGGGATGACATCTGATATTCCCCCATGTGACAGTCATGAGCATGATGCCCGTATCTGAACACGAGGCGGCTTCCCGCCCGATCGAGTCTGCCATTCGTCTGCTTTTGATTGAAGACGATGACAGTATCGCCATGGAAGTGGCTGAGGAACTGACGTCCCGCGGTTATGCCGTGACGCGCGTCGACAACGGTCTGCGTGGTCTTGAAGAGGCTCAGTCTGGCCGATACGACCTGATGATTGTGGACCGGATGCTGCCGGAACTTGACGGGCTGAGCGTCATCGAGTTGTTGCGTCGTCAGAAAATCATGCTGCCGGTTCTAGTTCTGTCGGCGTTGTCAGCGGTGGATGACCGGGTCAATGGCCTGAAGGCTGGGGGAGATGACTATCTTACCAAGCCTTTCGCCATGGAAGAACTGGCAGCTCGTCTTGAGGCTCTGCTCCGACGGCCGACCGATAGCCGAGAGACGGTTCTGCGGGTTGGCCCGCTAGAGATGGACCTCATTGAACGGAAGGTGTTCCGGAACGGACGTGAGATCGAGTTGCTTCCGCGCGAGTTTCGTCTTCTGGAATATATGATGCGCCGACCGGGAACGGTTCTAACGCGCACCATGCTGCTGGAAGACGTCTGGAATTACCGCTTTGTTCCACAGACCAATCTGGTGGACGTGCATATTGGTAAGCTTCGTCGAAAGATTGATGTCGCAGGAGAGCCTGCGTTGATCCAGAGCATCCGTGGCGCAGGGTTCAGTCTGCGTGTATCGGACTGACATTTTCCGGACCGCCACGTTCCGCCTGACGCTGGCGTTCGTGGTGGCAATGATTGGCGGTATCCTGCTTCAGTTCGGGCTCGTTTATGCCCAGATGAATGGGTACGAGAGTGCGCGTTCCAGTGATCTGCTTCGGCGTGAGGCGGCGCTTCTGGTTCAGGAAACGCCTGAGCGACTTGAAGATGAAGTTCGCGAGCGGAGCAAGACAGATCTGCGCGTCATCCTCAATGGCGCCAGTCTGTTCGATCTGAACCATAACCGGATTGTTGGAGATATCCGTCACTGGCCCGAAGGGTTGGAAGTTTCTAATAGAACCCGGCGGCTCACGGTCGCTCCTCCGGGGGATACGCCTTACGAGATGCGCTATCTGGCCATCGAAGTTCCTGGTCCAGATGGAAGCAGCGGGGATCGCATTCTGGTTCTGGCCCGTTCGATGCATATGGCAGATGAGCTGCGGTATATCATCAAGCGTGCAGCCCTGATTTCGGTCATTCCGATGGTGCTGTTTGCGTTGCTGGCCGGTCTGTTTCTCAGCCATCGTGCCTTGGGGCGCGTCAAGGAGATGCGGCAGGCAATCGAGCGTATTATGGCGGGTGATTTGCATGAGCGTCTGCCTGCCGGGCGGGAGTGGGATGATATCGAGCGTCTGGCGGGTGCGGTGAACCGGATGCTGGATCGCCTTGAGCATCTTCTGGATGAAATCCGGGATGTGGGGAATGATATCGCCCACGATCTGCGAACCCCTTTGGCTCGTGTGCGGGCGCGTCTTGAGCGGGCGCTGTCGTCTCAGGATGATCCGGAACATCTCAAATCCATCATTCTCCGGGCTACGCAGGATCTGGATCAGTGTTTCTCTGTCATCACTGCGCTGTTGCGCATTGGTGAGATCGAGAATGGTCGTCGTCGAGCGGGCTTTACGATGATGGATCTGTCTGAGTTGGCTGCAGGTATTGTTGATCTTTATGAGCCTATTGCCGAGACGCAGGGACTGGCTCTCACGGTTCGCGGCATCGACAGACCGATTCCTCTGTATGGTGATACGGATCTGTTGAACGAAGTTCTTGCCAATCTGGTGGATAATGCCATCAAGTTTACGCCGCCCGGCGGCGAGGTTGGCCTGATCGCTGGCAGCGATGATGCAGGATGTGCCTGGCTGAAAGTGTATGACACAGGCATCGGTATTGCGGAGGATGAGCGAGGCGCCGTTCTGGGGCGTTTTTACCGGTCTGACAAAAGTCGTCATATTCCCGGAAGTGGTCTTGGTCTGAGTCTGGTTTCTGCCATTGTGGATTTGCACGGAGCATCTTTGAAAATCAGCGCTTATCGCCCGAACAGAGAGATGGCAGGATCAGTATTCACAATCCATTTCTCCGCCAGGAATGGCGTGGATCAGTCCATCAATATTACATGACATTTCTGTTTCAGGGCTGAATCCGGGCGTTCTTAAACTCAATTTTGCTTGTCGCACCACATATGTCCGGTATGACTTGTCTCAATTTGAAGGGGACGCCCGTTGAGACTGACCAAGACTGACGTAGCCGTGCAACTCCTGTCATTCAGGAACAGGAGCGCCGTAGACGTATGAATGCCATCGTCGTAACTGCCCTTAAAAGGCCTTACACGTTCGTAGTTCTGTCGATCATGATCCTGATTTTCGGGATCAAGGCGATCGTTTCGACGCCGACGGACGTTTTCCCTTCCATTAAAATTCCAATTGTTGCGATTGTCTGGTCTTATACCGGGCTTATGCCGGAAGATATGTCCGGTCGTGTCGTTTATTATTATGAGCGGTCCCTCACGGCGACGGTCAGTAATATCGAGCACATTGAAAGTTCGTCTTATTACGGGCGAGGTATTGTAAAGGTCTTCTTTCAGCCTGGGACGGATACCGCTGTTGCCCAGACGCAGATTACCTCTGTGTCTCAGACTGTTATCAAACAGATGCCAACGGGTGCGACGCCTCCGCTGATTATTGCGCTGGATGCATCGTCTGTCCCGGTTCTGACTCTGCAGGTGAATAATCCCACCATGTCCGGGTCGGAAATTTACAACATGGCGTCCAACCTGATCCGGCCTGCGCTGGTGCCGGTTGCGGGAGCGGCAATCCCAAATCCGTATGGCGGTCTTGCTCCGGATATTATGGTGGACATTGATCCCATCAAGCTTCTGGCGCATCGGCTGTCTCCTGAAGACGTGGCGAACGCTTTGAACCGGCAAAACATCGTTCTGCCTGCTGGTGATCAGAAGGTTGGTGCGATTGACTGGATGGTAAAGACCAACTCCACGCCGCTGGATCTGTCCGTCTTCAATAAAATGCCGATCAAACAGGTTGGTAATTCGGTCATCTATCTACGGGATGTTGCCTGGGTACACAGGGGCGGGCCGCCGCAGATTAATGCGGTGCTGGTGAAAGGCCAGCAGGCCGTGCTCATTGTGATCCTCAAGAGCGGGGATGCGTCCACCCTTTCTGTTGTGGCGGGTGTGAAAGCCCTTCTTCCTCAGATCAAGGCAACGCTTCCGGCTGGAACGACCCTGAACGTACTGACGGACGCGTCAGGTTTCGTGAAGGAATCTGTGTTTGACGTGGTTCGTGAAATGATCACGGCTGCGATCCTGACGAGTTTGACGGTTCTTCTTTTTCTGGGGTCCTGGCGGTCTACGGTGATCGTCGCGACGTCCATTCCACTGGCGATGTTGTCATCCATGATCGGTCTAAGCATCGCCGGGCAGTCGATCAATGTCATGACGTTGGGTGGCCTGGCTCTTGCCGTTGGTATTCTTGTGGATGACGCGACGGTCATGATCGAGAATATTGATGCTCACCTTGAAATGGGCAAGGAACTCGAAGAGGCAATCATTGATGCCTCTAATCAGATTGTTGTGCCAACCTTCGTTTCGACCACTTGTATCTGTATCGTCTGGCTACCGTTGTTCGAACTGACGGGTGTTTCGGGGTGGCTGTTCATGCCTATGGCTGAAGCCATCATCTTTGCGATGGTTGCGTCGTTTATTCTGTCACGGACGCTAGTGCCGACGATGGCGAACTGGCTGCTTCCGGCTCAGGTCCAGATGCATCGTGATCCGGAATGGCATCATCGCAAGCCCGGCATTTTCGGACGTTTCCAGCGGGGTTTCGAAAAGCGGTTCAGCAGCTTCAGAGAGCATTACAAAGGCGTTCTGTCTGGACTGATCGCCATTCGCGGGCGGTTCGTGACAATGTTCCTGTTGGCTGCTGTGGCATCCATGGCGTTGCTGCTTTTCGTCGGGCAGGACTTCTTCCCGGAGATCAAATCCGGAACGATCCAGATGCATATGCGGGCGCCCATCGGAACCCGTATTGAAGAGACGGGTAAGATTGCCGGTCTGGCTGAGAAGCGACTTCGCAAGATTCTGCCGGGTCAGGTCGAGAATGTGGTGAACAACTGTGGTCTGCCGTTCAGTCAGTTGAACCAGGCCATGGTGCCGTCTCCGACGACGGGGGCGCAGGACTGCGACATCACGATCCAGCTGAAGAATGATGAAAGCCCGATTCCGGAATATCGTCAGAAAATTCGCAAGGGTCTGACCGATGCTTTCCCTGGAACGATCTTCACATTCCAGCCGGGTGACATGACGGCGAAGATTTTGAATTTTGGTTTGCCGTCCCCGATCGACGTACAGATTTCCGGACGTGATCTTCAGGCGAACTTTGCTTTTGCAACGCGTCTGGCCAAGAAAATGCGTCATATTCCCGGCATTACGGATGTATCGATACAGCAGCCAATGACGCAGCCGACGCTAATGGTGAACAACCGTCGAAGCTTTGCGCTTGGTACAGGCATCACACAGCGGGATGTGGCGCTGAACTCGCTTGTGACGCTGTCGGGCAGTGCCCAGGTTGGTCAGACTTACTATCTGAATGCGCAGGGAACCTCACAGCTTATCGATGTGCAGACTCCGGCGAACTATCTTCAGACGATGAACGATCTCGAAATCGTTCCCATTGACAAGGGCGATGGCAATCCGACGAACCAGACGCCTCAGCTTTTGGGGGCTCTGACTGAGCTTCAGCAGACCGGGACGCCAGCAGAGGTCTCGCATTACAACATCATGCCTGTGTTCGATATCTATGCCGCGCCGGAAGGCACGGATCTCGGTACGCTGTCCCGCACTGTAAAAAGTGTGGTGGAAAGTGAGCGCAAGAATCTGCCGCATGGCTCGACGCTTGTCGTGCGCGGGCAGGCGGTAACGATGAACGATGCCTATGTGCAGTTGATTGGTGGTCTCGCGCTGTCCATTGCGCTGGTTTATCTGATCATTGTCGTAAACTTTCAGTCCTGGCTTGATCCGTTTGTCATCATCACGGCGCTTCCGGGTGCTTTGGGTGGTATTTCCTGGAGCCTGTTCCTGACACATACTGCCTTGTCGGTGCCGGCGTTGACGGGTGCCATCATGTGTATGGGCACAGCGACAGCGAATGCCATTCTGGTAGTCTCATTCGCCCGTGAACGTCTGGACCATCATGGAGATGTTCTGCTGGCCTCGCTTGAGGCCGGGTATGAACGTATCCGACCGGTTCTGATGACGGCGCTTGCCATGATGATCGGCATGATTCCGATGTCGATCAGTAATTCTTCCAACGCCCCTCTGGGCAAAGCTGTTATTGGCGGCCTGTTGGTAGCAACCATTGCTACTCTGCTGTTCGTGCCCTGTGTTTTTGCCCTGATCCATTACAAGCGGCCTGCTGGGCCAGAAGGAGACCGCGCGTGAACCATTCTTCTGAACAGGGCCAGATGATGCCTCAGGGGCAAGAACCGAAGAGTGGCAGCGCTCTGCGTAACAGGTTGATCCTGCTTGGTGTCGTTCTCGTGGCCATTATTCTGGCGGCGTGGGGGATCATTGAGCGCGGTGTGCACTATCACTCATTGTCTGGCGTTACCGAGGAAGCGGCCATTCCACCGGTAACGCTGATTTCTCCGCAGGATGGTCCAAAGACACGACAGGTCGATCTGCCAGCCAATCTTGCGGCCTGGTATGAAGCGCCGATCTACGCACAGGTCTCTGGCTATGTGAAAATGTGGTACAAGGACTATGGCGCGCATGTGAAGCGTGGCGATGTTCTTGCCGAGATCAGCACGCCAAGCATTGATGCCCAGTTTCAAGCGGCCAAAGCTCATTACAATGTTATTCTTGCCCGCTATAACCTTGCAGTCATTACGACGCAGCGTTGGACGGCCTTGAAGGGGACGCAGGCGGTTTCCCGACAGGAAGTGGATGTTCAGGCTGCCAACGCTGCGGCGCAGAAAGCCGAGCTTGAAGCTGCTGAACATGAGGTCGAGCGTTTTCAGGCGCTGGAAGACTTCAAGAAGATCGTTGCGCCGTTTGATGGCATCGTGACCTCTCGCCTGGTCAACGTCGGTGATTATGTTAATGCGGGCGGCGGCAACGTAAATTCACGTGGTTCAGCATCCGAACTGTTTTCGGTGGCGGACGTACATCGGATGCGTGTGTTCGTATCGGTGCCACAGGACTTTGCAAGCGTAATTTCCCCAAAAATCACGGCTGATCTGTCTGTCCCGCAGTATCCTGGCCGTCGTTTCAAGGCGACTTTCCTTGCCACGGCCAACGCGTTCAATGCGGCGACCCGTACAGTGACGACAGAGTTGACGATTGGGAACGAAGATAATCTGCTGTGGCCGAACTCCTATGCAACAGCCCATATTTCCGCGCCTGGTAATCCGGATATTCTGATTCTGCCGGAGGGTGCGATTATTTTCCGGGCACAGGGTATGCAGGTTGCCAAGGTTATTAACGGACATGTGCATCTGGTGAATGTGACGGTGGGAATCAACTTCGGCACGACGGTTCAGATCCTGAGTGGTGTGACGAAGGATGACCAGCTTATTGCCAACCCGACGGCTGATCTGCTGGAAGGGGATGAGGTTCGCGTTGTCCCGACGACGCCGGGCTACAATGTTCCGACCAAGGCCCAGCAGGAAGAGGATCAGAAATCAGTGCGTTCGCATGATGCCAATCCGGATGAGGCTGGATCCCGTTGATGAGACTGACCGATCTGAAGCGCGGATATTTTACGCGGCCACGCCGTCATGTCGTGACGGCTTTGGCGGGTGTCCTGTCCATTGGGCTGGCGTCCTGTAATCTGGCTCCCGACTACCATCCTCAGAAGTTCCTTTATCCGGAAGGATGGGAAGGAAAGGGGGTCATGGCCAATGCGCATCCTGCGGATGACATGATCCGCAGTGATTGGTGGACCATGTTCCATGATCCCATACTGAACGGCATGGAAACCAAGATGCTGCAGGTCAATCCAGATCTGCAGGTTGCGGCAGAAGCGTTCACACAGGCGCGTGACGTGGCGAGGGAGGCGGAAAGCAAGCTCTACCCTCAACTCACTGGCTCTGCGCATATGAGCTACAATAAAGGGTCTCTCGGACGGCTCTTCAATAACCCGAACAGAAGTACGTCGCTCGTTTATGAGTCCAATCAGGCCTATAGCGGTGCTGCGACGTGGGAGCCGGATTTCTGGGATTCCATCCGGAACTCCACACGGATGGAAAAAAATCTCGCTCAGGCGACGGCCGCTGATTACGCGCTGGCTAAGCTGAGTCTCGAGGCTGAACTTGCCAGTGACTATATCGCGTTGCGGGGGTTGGATGCCCAGAATGCGGTCTACGAAGACTCGATCCATTACTTCCGGGCTGCTGTAGAAATCACGGAGTTGCGTCAGGCTGGAGCCATTGGTGCTGGACTGGATGTGTCCCGTTCAGAAAACCAGCTTTATTCAGCCATGGCGGCCCAGAGCAATCTGTTGGCAGAGCGCAGGGTTATGGAGAACGCGATTGCCGTTCTGCTGAATACCGCTCCGGCAGGCTTCCACATTGCGCCGGTTCGCGATGTGAAGATGCATTTTGGTGTGGTGAAGGTGAACCCGGGTCTGCCGTCGTCTCTCTTGGAGCGTCGGCCTGATATTGCTGCTGCCGAGCGGAGAATGGCAGCAGCGTCTCGTGCTATCGGTGTGTCTCGTGCGGCGTTCTATCCTCGCATTACGCTGAGTGCGGATGGCGGTTTTGAGGATGGCGGCTTCGATCTCGCCAGTATTTCGCGGGCTTTCTGGAAAATTGCTGTGCAGGCTGTGGAGCCTGCCTTCACTGGTGGTTTGCGCCGCGCAGCATTGCAGCGGTCCTGGTCTCAGTATCGGCAGACTGTGGATGAGTATCGCGGAATTGTGCTGTCTGCATTCCAGGATGTGGAAAATGGCCTGACGCAGAGTGGTCAGTACAAGATTGCGCAGGATCAGCAGCAGCGTGCCGTGGAAGCTGCCCTTCGGACGCAGAGTATGACGATGGCCCTCTACACTGGCGGTCTGTCAAACTATCTCGATGCACTTGTAGCTCAGCAGGATGCCTTGCAGGCTCGTCTTGCTTTGGTCCAAACGCAAACGTCCCAGATCCAGGCAACAGTGCGTCTGGTGCGGGCTCTGGGCGGTGGGTGGGATTCCAGTGAACTGCCGGGTGTAAAGCAGATTGATCCGTTTGGTGCGTTCCAATACGAAGGACTGCATAAGCCTCAGCCTGTCGCGGGGATAGACAGCCATGAATCGGCTGTGGACAACGATCTGCGCGGTGATCATGCGGATAAAAGCTTGACGCATTAGGTGAAAGCGGTCTAGGGGACCGCCTCACTTCGAACGCGGGAGGAGGCGGGTAGCCGACTCCGTTAAACCGCGGTTCGGGAACGAAACAAATGGGGAGTCCCGGATATGGCCAAAAAAGTTGTTGGCTACATCAAGCTTCAGATCCCGGCTGGTAAAGCCAACCCATCTCCGCCGGTTGGTCCGGCACTGGGTCAGCGCGGCCTGAACATCATGCAGTTCTGCAAAGAGTTCAACGCGAAGACGCAACAGCTTGAGCCAGGTATGCCGATCCCGGTCGTCATCACTGCTTATGCAGACCGTACGTTCTCCTTCATCACGAAGACCCCGCCGAACACGTACTTCCTTCTGAAGGCTGCCAAGATTTCCAAGGGTAGCCAGACGGTTGGCAAGTCCGCTGCGGTTGGTTCCGTGACGACGGCTCAGCTTCGCGAGATCGCTGAGACGAAGTTCAAGGACATGAACGCCAACGACATCGATGGTGCTGTGCGCATGCTCGCAGGTTCCGCCAAGTCGATGGGCCTGAACGTGGTGGAGGGCTGATACCATGGCAAAGAACAAGCGTCTGAACGCCGCACAGGCAACTGTCGAGCGTAACAAGCCGTACACTCTTGCTGAAGCTGTGGCTCTGGTGAAGAGCAATGCCAAGGCAAAGTTCGACGAGACGATCGAAATCTCTCTGAACCTCGGCATTGACCCGCGTCATGCTGACCAGATGGTCCGCGGCCTGATCTCTCTGCCGAACGGCACGGGCAAGACTCTGCGCGTTGGCGTGTTTGCACGTGGCGCCAAGGCTGAAGAAGCTCTGGCTGCTGGTGCAGAAGTTGTCGGTGCAGAAGATCTGGCTGAGAAGATCCAGGCTGGCGAAATCAACTTCGACCGCTGCATTGCAACGCCTGACATGATGGCTCTGGTTGGTCGTCTTGGTAAGATCCTTGGTCCGCGTGGCCTGATGCCGAACCCGCGTCTCGGCACGGTGACCATGGACGTCAAGGGTGCCATCACGGCTGCCAAGTCCGGTCAGGTTGAATACCGTGCCGAAAAGGCTGGTATTGTTCATGCTGGCGTTGGCAAGGCATCTTTCGATGAAGCCAAGCTGATCGAGAACATCAATGCTCTCGTTGACGCCGTGCAGAAGGCACGTCCGTCTGGCGCCAAGGGTACCTACATGAAGAAGGCAGCACTGTCTTCCACGATGGGTCCGGGCGTTCGCGTTGACGTTTCCAGCTTCGAGGCTTGATCGAAGCGGGGGCTTTCTATAGAAGGCCCCCAATAAGGAATGACACCATGCTTTGGTATGGTGGCGTAGGGGCGGCGCGTTAGCGGGTCGCTTCCAAACCTGTCCAAGACCGCGCGTAACATTTCGATGTTTTAAGTGCTTCTCATGAAGCGGCGAGCGTCAGGCGGGGCGCCAGTGTTTTGGTGGTTTTACCACGATGCGCTGGGTTCGCTCACTTCTGTGGACAGGCGAGCGGAGGATCTTCAGCAATGAAGGTGCTCCATGGGTAACCTGGTCTGGATTATTCCAGGCTGACGAGGAGACAGGTTATGGACCGTACGGAAAAGCGGGCCTTTGTCGAGTTCCTCGCCGATGTGTTTGGCAGCACGTCCATGGTCATCGTCACCCAGAACAAGGGTCTGACGGTTGCTGATGTGACCGAGCTGCGTCGACGCATTCGTGCGGCAGGTGCGACATACAAGGTTGCGAAGAACCGGCTGGCCAGCCGTGCTCTGGATGGGACCCAATTCGACGGCATCGCGCCGCTGCTCAAGGGGCCGACGGCTCTTGCCTGGTCTGAAGACCCGGTCGCAGTTGCAAAGGTGATTGTCGAGTTCGCCAAGACGAATGACAAGCTTGTAGTTCTCGGTGGATCTCTTGGTTCGCAGACGCTTGGCGTCGACGGAATCAAGACTCTTGCCGAACTGCCGTCTCTGGACGAGCTGCGTGCAAAGCTGGTGGGTATGATTCAGACCCCCGCTACGCGTATCGCAGGCGTTGTTCAGGCTCCGGCAGGCCAGCTTGCTCGCGTCTTTGGCGCCTATGCCAAGACCGGCGAAGCCGCTTAAGAGTAAAATCAACGCTGCGGCGTAGATTTGAACCCATTCAAACAGTGCATCACTTAGGATAAGACCATGGCCGATCTGGCAAAGATTGTTGAAGAGCTGTCCGCTCTGACCGTTCTCGAAGCTGCTGAACTTTCCAAGCTTCTCGAAGAGAAGTGGGGCGTTTCTGCTGCTGCTCCTGTTGCAGTTGCTGCTGCTGGTCCGGCTGCTGGTGCAGCTCCGGCTGAAGAGCAGACCGAATTCACCGTTGTTCTGGCCGCTGCTGGCGACAAGAAGATCAACGTGATTAAGGAAATCCGTGGCATCACGGGTCTGGGTCTGAAGGAAGCCAAGGACCTGGTCGAAGGCGCACCGAAGACCGTCAAGGAAGGCGTGTCCAAGGACGAAGCCGAGAAGATCAAGAAGACCCTGGAAGACAACGGCGCCAAGGTCGAAATCAAGTAATCAACTTGATCGGGCCGCTTTCTCTCTGAGGGGCGGTCTCTGCGAAAGCAGACGGATAGGGCGGGGATCGCATGCGGTTCCCGCCCGATTTGCCGTTGGTGGAAATAAGAGTATAATACGCGGCTCGCCACGTATTGAAATTACTGAAAGCCGGTCGTTCCGGTCGTCCGTGTCGTGTCAGGCGGTTGTCTGTCAGCGAAGTCCCGGGCGACTCGAAGGTCTGGTGCAGAGGGCAAGATAGATGAACGCGATCACCAAATCGTTCACGGGACGCAAGAGGATCCGCAAAAGCTTCGGGCGCATTCCCGAAATTGCGCCGATGCCCAATCTGATCGATGTGCAGCGCGCCTCCTATGAGGCATTCCTGCAGATGAATGTGAGTCCTGACGCACGTCAGAACTCCGGTCTGCAGGAAGTTTTCCGCTCGGTTTTCCCAATTAATGACTTTGCTGGTCGCGGTCGTCTGGACTTCGTATCTTACGAGTTCGAAGAGCCGAAGTACGACGTTGAGGAATGCATTCAGCGTGGTCTGACATACGCAGCGCCGCTGAAGGTCATTCTGCGTCTTACGACGTGGGACATTGATGAAGATACGGGTTCGCGCTCCATTCATGATCTGAAGGAACAGCCGGTTTACATGGGCGATATGCCGCTCATGACAGACAACGGTACCTTCATTATCAACGGTACCGAGCGCGTCATCGTATCTCAGATGCATCGTAGCCCAGGTGTCTTCTTCGATCACGATAAGGGCAAGACGCATTCTTCGGGTAAGTATCTCTTTGCTGCCCGTGTGATTCCATATCGTGGTTCATGGCTCGATTTCGAATTCGATGCCAAGGACCTGATCTACGTTCGTATCGATCGCAAGCGTAAGCTTCCTGTCACGACGCTTCTGTACGCACTTGAAGGTGCGAACTACATCGCGCAGCGTGACCAGAAGATTGCGGAAGGCGGAGATGTCGAAGGTCTCGACATTCGCGGTATGGATCAGGATGAAATCCTGTCCTACTTCTATGACATGGTTCCGTTCACCCGGATGGGGGATGGCTGGGCCCGTCCTTTCGAGCCAGAAGCATTCCGTGGCCAGAAGCTGCTCAGCCCGCTGGTTGATGCTGACACAGGTGAAGTGGTCGCTGAGGCAGACGCCAAGCTGACTGCCCGTATGGTCCGCAAGATTGCGGAAAAGACCCGTGTGGTTCAGGTTGGCCGTCTGGATGTTCTCGGTCGCTACCTTGCTTATGATCTTGTCAATGAGCACACAGGTGAGATCTACGGTGAAGCTGGTGAGGAGCTGACGGAAGATCGTCTTGTCGCTCTTGAAGAGCTTGGCATCACGGAACTTCCTACGCTTTCGGTCGACGGTTCGCATGGTCCGTGGATCCGCAACACGCTTTCCGTTGACAAAAATACCAGCCGCGATGAAGCACTGATCGACATCTATCGCATTATGCGTCCAGGTGAGCCGCCGACCAAGGAAACCGCCGAAGCGATGTTCCGTGGTCTCTTCTTTGATCAGGACCGCTACGATCTGTCGTCTGTTGGTCGTGTCAAAATGAACATGCGTCTCGATGTCGATGCGCCGGATACCCTTCGTGTGCTGCGCAAGGAAGATATCCTGCGTACGATCAAGATCATGTGCGACCTGAAGGATGGTCGCGGTCAGATCGACGATATTGATAACCTTGGTAACCGTCGCGTTCGTTCTGTGGGCGAACTGATGGAAAATCAGTATCGCGTCGGCCTGCTCCGTATGGAGCGTGCCATTCGTGAGCGTATGGGTTCGGTCGATATTGATACGGTCATGCCGCATGACCTGATCAATGCGAAGCCGGCTGCTGCTGCGGTTCGTGAGTTCTTCGGCTCCTCACAGCTCAGCCAGTTCATGGACCAGACCAACCCACTCTCCGAAGTGACGCATAAGCGTCGTCTTTCGGCGCTTGGCCCTGGTGGTCTGACCCGTGAGCGCGCAGGCTTCGAAGTTCGTGACGTTCATCCGACGCATTACGGTCGTATCTGCCCGATCGAGACGCCTGAAGGTCCGAACATCGGTCTGATCAACTCGCTCTCGACGTATGCCAAGGTCAATAAGTACGGCTTCATTGAAACGCCGTATCGTCTGGTTAAGGATGGCGTTCTTCAGGATGGCTGGAAATATCTTTCTGCCATGGAGGAAGAGAAGCTTGTTGTTGCACAGGCTGATGCCAAGCAGAGCGCCGATGGCCACCTGACGGACGAGCTGGTTTCCGTTCGTAAGTCTGGTGACTTCCGTGTTGTTCCGCCTGAGCAGGTTACGGCTTGCGACGTCTCCCCGAAGCAGCTTGTGTCTGTCGCGGCGGCTCTCATTCCGTTCCTAGAGAACGATGACGCGAACCGTGCACTCATGGGTGCAAACATGCAGCGTCAGGCTGTTCCGCTGGTGAAGGCCGATGCCCCGCTGGTTGGTACGGGCATGGAAGCGGCTGTTGCGCGTGACTCCGGTGCGACGATCGTCGCTAAGCGTCGTGGCATTATCGATCAGATCGATGGTGCACGTATCGTTGTCCGTGCGACTGATGATGCGGGTTCGACGCAGGGTGTCGATATCTATCGTCTGCGCAAGTACATGCGTTCGAACCAGTCTACCTGCATCAATCAGCGTCCGCTGGTGAAGGTTGGCGACACAGTTCACGCTGGTGACATTATTGCTGACGGTCCGTCCACCGAGCTTGGCGAACTGGCTCTGGGTCGTAACGTGCTTGTCGCGTTCATGCCTTGGAACGGTTACAACTTTGAGGATTCAATCCTCATTTCCGAGCGTATTGCACGCGATGACGTCTTCACTTCGATCCATATCGAAGAATTTGAAGTCATGGCTCGTGATACGAAGCTGGGTCAGGAAGAAATCACACGCGACATTCCAAATGTCGGCGAGGAAGCTCTTCGTAACCTTGACGAGGCAGGCATTGTCTATGTCGGCGCCGAGGTGAATCCGGGTGATATTCTTGTCGGCAAGGTGACGCCAAAGGGTGAAAGCCCGATGACGCCGGAAGAGAAGCTTCTTCGCGCCATTTTCGGTGAGAAGGCTTCTGACGTTCGTGATACGTCCCTGAAACTGCCGCCTGGCACGACCGGTACGATTGTTGATGTTCGCGTTTTCTCACGTCGCGGCGTCGATAAAGACGAGCGTGCGATGGCAATCGAGCGCTCCGAGATTGAACGCCTGACCAAGGACCGGGATGACGAGCGTTCAATTCAGGAGCGTAGTTTCCACAATCGTCTGCGTGAGCGTCTGGTTGGCCAGGTTGCTGGTGCTGGCTTCAAGGGAATTCGTTCCGGTACGCCGATCACGGTTGAAGTTCTGGATGAGCATCCTCGTGCGGCATGGCGCAACATCTCGGTCTCTTCTGATGAGGTGACTGCTGAACTCGAAACACTGCGTTCCGAGTTTGATGAAGCTGTCCGTCGCATAACTGCGCGCTTTGACAACAAGGTTGAAAAGCTGCAGCGCGGTGATGAACTGCCGCCTGGTGTAATGAAGATGGTTAAAGTCTTCGTTGCCGTGAAGCGTAAGCTTCAGCCAGGTGACAAGATGGCCGGTCGTCACGGTAACAAGGGTGTCGTTTCCCGCGTCGTTCCTGTCGAAGACATGCCGTTCCTTGAGAATGGTCAGGCGGTTGATATCGTTCTGAACCCGCTGGGTGTGCCGTCGCGCATGAACATCGGTCAGATCCTTGAAACCCATCTGGGTTGGGCTTGTGCCAATATCGGTGCAAGCATCGGTGAGATGGTTGACGAGTATCAGCGGACTGGTGAGCGCAAGCAGGAACTGCTTGATCGTCTGCGGGACGTGTACGGGGACGAAATCTTCGAAACCGACGTTGCTACTCTGCCGAACGAGCAGCTTATCGAGCTGGCCAACAACCTTCGCAAGGGTCTTCCGATTGCTACCCCGGTGTTCGATGGTGCTTCCATCCCGGACATCGAAGGCATGCTGGAAAAGGCCGGTGTGAACAAGTCGGGTCAGTCTCAGCTGATCGATGGTCGTACGGGCGAGACATTTGAACGCCAGACTACCGTTGGTTACATCTACATGCTGAAGCTGCATCACCTTGTCGATGACAAGATCCATGCACGTTCCATTGGTCCGTACTCTCTGGTCACACAGCAGCCGCTGGGTGGTAAGGCGCAGTTCGGTGGTCAGCGCTTTGGTGAAATGGAAGTCTGGGCGCTCGAAGCATATGGTGCGGCTTATACGCTGCAGGAAATGCTGACGGTGAAGTCGGATGACGTTTCCGGCCGTACCAAGGTCTACGAGGCTATCGTGCGCGAGCAGGACGACTTCGAAGCCGGCATTCCGGAGAGCTTCAACGTTCTGATCAAGGAACTGAAGTCTCTCGGCCTGAATGTCGAACTCGAGCAGGGCGAGATTTAATTGTCTCGCTCTCCTCTCGCTTCACGGTTCAATTTTGAAGTGCCCGCGGGACGCCGCGGTGCACATTGGGGTTTCGGCGCATGAACGAACTCATGAAAATCCTGGGTCAGGCTGGTCAATCAGTCAGCTTTGATCAGATCAAGATCCAGCTTGCTTCCAGTGAGCAGATCCGCTCCTGGTCCTACGGCGAAATCAAGAAGCCGGAGACCATCAACTACCGTACGTTCAAGCCAGAGCGTGACGGGCTTTTCTGCGCACGCATTTTTGGTCCTATCAAGGATTATGAATGCCTGTGCGGTAAGTACAAGCGCATGAAATTTCGCGGCATTGTCTGCGAAAAATGTGGCGTTGAGGTCACGCTTGCCAAGGTGCGCCGTGAGCGCATGGGGCATATCGAACTTGCTTCCCCTGTTGCGCATATCTGGTTCCTGAAGTCGCTGCCGAGCCGTATCGCCACGATGCTGGATCTGCCGCTGAAGGACGTTGAACCCGTTCTGTATTTCGAGAAGTTTCTCATTCTCGATAAGGGTGTCTGTGATTCCGATCAGATCGACTCTTACAAGAATGGCAAGAAGCGCGATCAGTATCTTCTGGATGAAATCCGCTGCGAAGATCTGCTCGACGAATATCCGGATGCGGGTATTGACGTTGGGATCGGTGCCGAGGCGATCAAGCGTGCGCTGTCCAGCTACGACTGGGGCATTCCGAACGCCGAAGAGCGTGAGTTGAGTCTGGCTGCCAAGGCCAAGGGTCTTCCAGATCCGTTTGACTATGACGCTGAAGTCATGGAAGGCGATTCCGAGAAGACGATGATGCGCAAGAAGCTGCGCAAGGCCACGTCTGAAGCGGCTCGCAAGAAGCTGGTCAAGCGTCTGAAGCTTGTTGAGGCATTCGTTGAGAGTGGCTCGCGTCCGGACTGGATGATCATGGACATCATTCCGGTGATCCCGCCGGAACTGCGTCCGCTGGTGCCGCTGGATGGTGGTCGTTTCGCAACGTCCGATCTGAACGATCTTTACCGTCGCGTCATTAACCGTAACAACCGTCTGAAGCGTCTGATCGAACTTCGTGCGCCGGATATCATTGTCCGCAACGAAAAGCGTATGCTTCAGGAAGCTGTTGATGCACTGTTCGACAACGGTCGTCGTGGGCGTGCGATTACGGGTGCCAACAAGCGTCCGCTGAAGTCCCTGTCTGACATGCTGAAGGGCAAGCAGGGCCGTTTCCGTCAGAACCTTCTTGGTAAGCGTGTCGACTATTCTGGCCGTTCGGTTATCGTGGTTGGCCCGGAACTGAAGCTGCATCAGTGCGGTCTTCCAAAAAAGATGGCGCTCGAACTCTTCAAGCCGTTCATCTACTCCAAGCTGGAAAAGTACGGTCACGCCACCACCATCAAGGCTGCAAAGCGCATGGTGGAGAAAGAGCGTCCAGAAGTCTGGGATATTCTCGAAGAGGTTATCCGCGAACATCCAGTAATGCTGAACCGTGCTCCGACGCTTCACCGTCTTGGCATTCAGGCGTTCGAGCCGACCCTGATTGAAGGTAAGGCTATCCAGCTTCACCCGCTGGTCTGCACCGCGTTCAATGCCGACTTTGACGGTGATCAGATGGCCGTGCACGTTCCGCTGTCGCTCGAAGCGCAGCTGGAAGCACGCGTGCTGATGATGTCCACGAACAACATCCTCAGCCCTGCAAACGGCAAGCCGATTATCGTGCCGTCTCAGGATATCGTTCTGGGCCTCTATTATCTAAGCCTTGAAGTCCCTGAGTATCGTGAGACACCGGATGAGGCCGTCATTGAAGGTGGCAAGGTCGTCAAGGCTGCTCCACCGGCTTATTCTGATGTGGCAGAAATCGAGAGCGCCATGCTCGCTGGTTCTCTGCAGCTTCATGACAAGATCCGTCTGCGTCTTCCGACCGTTGATGAAAACGGTAACCCGATCCGCCAGACGATTCTGACGACGCCGGGACGTGCGCTTATTGCGCAGATCCTGCCGAAGCATCCCGCGATTCCGTTCAGCCTGATCAATAAGCAGCTGACGAAGAAGAACGTGTCTGATGTCATCGATACGGTCTATCGTCACTGTGGTCAGAAGGAAGCTGTGATCTTCTGTGACCGTCTCATGGGCCTTGGTTTCAAGCATGCTGCCCGTGCAGGCATTTCCTTCGGCAAGGATGACATGATCATTCCGGCCGAGAAGGCAACGCTGGTCGGCAAGACATCGGAAGAAGTCAAGGAGTTTGAGCAGCAGTATCAGGATGGTCTGATTACGGCTGGCGAGCGCTACAACAAGGTGGTTGATGCTTGGTCGCGTTGCACGGACGAAGTGCAGGCAGCCATGCTGAAGGAAATCTCCAAACAGGTTATTGGCAAGCCGACGAACTCTGTCTGGATGATGAGCCACTCTGGTGCTCGTGGGTCGCCGGCTCAGATGAAGCAGCTTGCAGGTATGCGCGGTCTGATGGTGAAGCCTTCGGGCGAGATCATCGAGCAGCCGATCATCGCAAACTTTAAAGAAGGTCTGTCGGTTCTCGATTACTTCACGTCAAGTCACGGTGCCCGTAAGGGTCTTGCTGATACGGCTCTGAAGACCGCGAACTCTGGATACCTGACACGTCGTCTTGTTGACGTTGCACAGGATTGCATCATTGTTGAGCCTGATTGCGGTACAGAGCGCGGTCTGACGGTTCGTGCGGTGATGGACAGCGGTGAAGTCGTTGCATCTCTTTCCGAGCGTATTCTGGGTCGTACGACGTCCAAGGATGTGCTGCATCCGGTGACGCACGAAGTCCTTCTGCCTCGCAACACACTGATCGAAGAGCCCGAAGCAGAGCTCATCGAAAAGGCTGGTGTCGAAAGCATGGAAATCCGTTCGGTTCTCACATGTGATAGCCGCGTCGGAATTTGTGCACACTGCTATGGTCGTGACCTTGCTCGCGGTACACCCGTGAACATTGGTGAAGCTGTCGGTGTCATCGCCGCACAGTCCATCGGTGAACCAGGTACACAGCTCACGATGCGTACCTTCCATATTGGTGGCGCGGCTACGCGTGGTGCCGAGCAGTCCATGGTTGAGGCATCTCGCGACGGTGTTGTGACGATTAAGAATCGCAACGTGGTCGAAAACTCTCAGAAGGTTCTAGTTGTGATGTCGCGTAACTGCGAAATCCTGCTGACCGACGAGAATGGCGTTGAGCGTGCTCGTTATCGTGTGCCCTATGGTGCGCGACTGATGGTGGGTGAGGGCGAAGCGGTTGCACGTGGCCAGAAAATGGCCGAGTGGGATCCGTACACCCTGCCAATCATTACCGAGCAGGCGGGTACAGTCGAATACCTTGACCTGATCGACAGCATCACGCTCGTCGAGCGTATGGATGAGGTCACAGGCCTCAGTTCCAAGGTTGTGGTTGACTACAAGCAGGCTTCCAAGGGTGTGGATCTTCGTCCGCGCCTGCAGCTCAAAGATGCTGCAGGCAATGTGGTCAAGCTCG
Source organism: Gluconobacter sp. NFX36 (assembly GCF_049887835.1). Classification (NCBI taxonomy): domain Bacteria; kingdom Pseudomonadati; phylum Pseudomonadota; class Alphaproteobacteria; order Acetobacterales; family Acetobacteraceae; genus Gluconobacter; species Gluconobacter sp. NFX36. Next base: position 121,978 of record NZ_JAGEKJ010000004.1, read on the forward strand.
CCAATGGAAATGACGCCCGCTACTTCCTCTCACCAGACAGTATTCTGTCTATCGAGAATGGTGCGGAAGTTCATGCTGGTGACGTTCTTGCGCGTATTCCGCGTGAAGGTTCCAAGACGCGTGACATTACCGGTGGTCTGCCGCGTGTTGCTGAACTGTTTGAGGCACGCCGTCCAAAGGATCATGCAATTATTGCCGAAGGCGATGGTCGTATTGAGTTTGGCAAGGACTACAAGTCCAAGCGTTGCGTCATTGTGAAAAATGACGAAACTGGCGAAGAAACCCAGTACCTTATCCCGAAGGGCAAGCACGTTTCCGTTCAGGAAGGCGACTTTGTTCAGAAGGGTGACCCACTGGTCGACGGTCCGCGTGTGCCTCATGACATTCTGAAGGTCATGGGTGTCGAAGCGCTTTCGGATTACCTGGTCAATGAAATTCAGGATGTCTACCGACTGCAGGGTGTGAAGATCAATGACAAGCATATTGAGGTCATTGTTCGTCAGATGCTGCAGAAGGTTGAAATTCTGGAGCCGGGTGATTCGACCTATCTGATCGGCGAAACTGTTGATCGGATTGAATACGAGATCGAGAATCAGCGCCTGCAGGAAAATGGCGATACCCCAGCAGTGGCTATGCCGGTGCTCCAGGGTATCACCAAGGCTTCTCTGCAGACGCAGTCCTTCATCTCCGCGGCGTCCTTCCAGGAGACCACACGCGTGCTTACTGACGCCGCTACATCCGGCAAGGTCGACACGCTGAATGGCCTCAAGGAAAACGTGATTGTCGGTCGTCTGATTCCGGCAGGTACGGGTAGTGTTATGAACCGTCTTCGCGGCATTGCTGCCAGCCAGGATCGTCACCGCGTCGGTCGTTCAACGGCCGAAGTGGAAGACGCAGCAGAGTGATGAAAACCTCTCTGTTTTCTTCTGAAGGGAAGGGCAGAGAGGCTAAATGTGTCGATTCCGGGAACTCTCTTCTCAGAATCGGTTCATTTCTGGCCGAAACACTTGACTCAGCGCGGAACCCTTCGTAGGTTCCGCGCCCTCGGCTACTCCCGCCTGAAGAGGCGAAATTAAAGCCGTCGAAGACAAAGAATCGCATGTGGTGCCGCTAACCTGATTTCAGGGAATGCCAAGGCCGCAGGCTACAAAAGGAGGGGAATGGCTCTAGCTGTTTCCCTTTCCAAATGTGGGATAGGCAGGCGGTTCAGCCGCATGTCGATTTGAATAAAATGTCATGGCAGAAAGCCTGGTGCTTTCTGTCCGGAATAGGACAAGGATTGGGAAGGGCGCATGCCGACCATCAACCAGTTGATCGCGAACGGCCGTGAGCCGGCCGCAAAGCGGAACAAGGTCCCTGCACTACAGGGATGCCCCCAGAAGCGTGGCGTTTGCACGCGCGTGTACACGGTAACGCCAAAGAAGCCGAACTCCGCTCTGCGTAAGGTCGCCAAGGTGCGTCTGACCAACGGGTATGAGGTCGTGAGCTACATTCCGGGTGAAGGTCATAACCTTCAGGAGCACAGCGTTGTGCTGATCCGTGGTGGCCGCGTGAAGGATCTTCCTGGTGTGCGTTATCACATCCTGCGAGGCGTGCTCGACACGCAGGGCATCGCAAAGCGTCGTCAGCGTCGTTCGCTGTATGGCGCGAAGCGTCCGAAGTAAGAGGTATTTGGAATGAGTCGCCGTCACCGCGCCGTAAAGCGCGAGATCCTTCCCGATCCGAAGTTCGGAGACATCGTCATTACGCGTTTCATGAACGCTCTGATGTACGATGGAAAGAAATCCACCGCCGAGGGCATCGTTTACGGTGCGCTTGAGGTTCTGCGTCACCGTGGTGGTGCAACTGCTGACCCAGTGGCTATGTTTCACTCGGCTCTGGACAACGTGAAGCCGGCTGTTGAAGTCCGTTCACGTCGTGTTGGTGGTGCTACCTATCAGGTGCCTGTTGAAGTGCGCGCTGAGCGCCGTCAGGCTCTGGCGATCCGGTGGCTGATCGATGCCTCCCGCAAGCGCGGTGAGAACACGATGCAGGAGCGCCTGTCCAACGAACTGATGGACGCGGTCAATAATCGTGGCGCTGCTGTAAAGAAGCGCGAAGACACCCACCGTATGGCTGAAGCCAATAAGGCATTCAGCCACTATCGCTGGTAATCAGAACCCGCTAAAGGGCTTCCGGCAGCATTCGGGAATCTACCGGATGCTCACTGGAAAGAACTTTCAGTCTTATCTCTGCCTCGTGGGAGGCAGGGTTTTGGAGATAGACGATGGCAAAGGCTAAATTCGAGCGGACGAAGCCGCACTGCAACATCGGCACCATTGGTCACGTCGACCACGGCAAGACCTCGCTGACTGCTGCAATCACCAAGACACTTGCGAAGAGCGGCGGCGCCGAATTTAAGGCGTATGACCAGATCGACGCAGCTCCTGAAGAGCGTGCACGTGGTATCACCATTTCCACGGCTCACGTTGAGTACGAGACGAAGAACCGTCACTACGCTCACGTCGACTGCCCTGGTCACGCTGACTATGTGAAGAACATGATCACGGGTGCCGCTCAGATGGATGGCGCAATTCTGGTTGTGTCCGCTGCTGACGGCCCGATGCCGCAGACACGTGAGCACATCCTGCTTGCACGTCAGGTCGGTGTTCCGGCTCTGGTTGTCTTCCTGAACAAGGTTGATCAGGTTGACGATCCGGAGCTTCTCGAGCTCGTGGAAATGGAAGTTCGCGAACTTCTGTCTTCCTACCAGTTCCCTGGCGACGATATCCCCATCGTTAAGGGCTCTGCTCTTGTAACGCTTGAAGACGGCGATGCCACCATTGGTGAAGATCGCGTTCTTGAGCTGATGGAAGCCGTTGACACGTACATCCCGCAGCCGGAGCGTCCGGTTGACCGTCCGTTCCTGATGCCAATCGAAGACGTGTTCTCGATTTCTGGTCGTGGTACGGTTGTGACGGGTCGTGTCGAGCGTGGTGTGATCAACGTTGGTGACGAAGTTGAAATCGTTGGTCTTAAGGACACGACGAAGACGACTTGCACGGGCGTCGAAATGTTCCGCAAGCTGCTTGATCGCGGTGAAGCTGGTGACAACATCGGTGCACTGGTTCGTGGCACGAAGCGTGAAGACGTTGAGCGTGGTCAGGTTCTTGCAAAGCCGGGTTCCATCACGCCGCACAAGAAGTTCAAGGCTGAGGCATACATCCTCACGAAGGAAGAGGGCGGTCGTCATACACCGTTCTTCACGAACTATCGCCCGCAGTTCTATTTCCGCACGACCGACGTCACGGGCGTCGTGACGCTGCCGGAAGGCACGGAAATGGTCATGCCGGGTGACAACATCGCTATGGATGTCGAGCTGATTGCTCCGATCGCCATGGACGAAGGTCTGCGTTTCGCAATTCGCGAAGGTGGACGCACCGTGGGTGCAGGCGTGGTTTCTTCCATTAGCGCCTAAGTCCTGCGTTTCGCCGTTGATATGGAAGCCCCGGCCAGATTTATTTCTGGCCGGGGTTCCCTTTCAGATGCAATGGCAGTAGGACGAGACCCGAATTTTTGAGTTGGACGAATTAAGACTATGGACAACCAGAACATCCGCATTCGCCTTAAGGCGTACGATCATCGCGTGCTGGACAACAGTACCAAAGAGATCGTAAACACGGCGAAGCGTACGGGTGCGCGGGTTCGGGGTCCGATCCCGCTGCCGACGCATATCGAACGGTTCACCGTGAACCGTTCGCCACACGTGGATAAGAAAAGCCGCGAACAGTTCGAAATTCGGACTCACCGCCGGCTGCTCGACATTGTCGAGCCGACCCCGCAGACCGTGGACGCCCTCATGAAGCTCGACCTCGCCGCTGGCGTTGATGTCGAGATCAAACTCTAAGGTCCAGACGATGCGTACCGGATTGATTGCAAAAAAGCTGGGGATGACCCGGCTGTTTAAGGAAGATGGCACTCATGTGCCTGTGACAGTTCTGCATCTTGACGAAGTTCAGGTTGTAGACGCTCGCACGAATGAACGAGATGGCTATACCGCCGTTCAGCTCGGTCTTGGTAATGCCAAGGTGAAAAATGTCACCAAGGCAAATCGTGGCCACTTCGCCCGTACCAAGGTTGAGCCGAAGAAGACCCTCGTAGAGTTCCGCGTTGCGGAAGATGCTCTGCTTGAGGCCGGCACGAAGCTGTCTGCGAACCATTTCGTGGTTGGGCAGAAAGTTGACGTCACGGGTCAGAGTAAGGGTAAAGGCTTTGCGGGTGTTATGAAGCGTCATAACTTCGCTGGTCTTGAAGCCTCCCACGGCGTGTCCATCAGCCATCGTTCTCATGGTTCTACGGGCCAGCGCCAGGATCCTGGCAAGGTCTTCAAGGGCAAGAAGATGGCAGGTCACATGGGTGATGTGCGTGTTACCACGCTGAACCTTGAAGTGGCTGCCGTGGATGAAGAGCGTAATCTGATTATGGTCAGAGGCGCGATTCCTGGTGCGAAAAACAGCGTTGTGCTGATTCGCGATGCAATCAAGAAGGCACGCCATGCCGATGCGCCGTATCCGGCTGCAGTCGTGGCGGCCGCCGGTTGAGGGCGAGGGGCATGGAATACGATATCAAAACCCTCGATAATGGCAGCGCAGGCTCAGTCGCGCTTCCAGAAGAGATTTTCGCGGTTTCTCCGCGTGCTGACATCATGGCGCGTGTTGTTCACTGGCAGCTGGCAAAGCGCCGCGCTGGTACGCATCGCACCAAGGGCATGGGTGAGATCTCCGGTACAACCAAGAAGCCTTTCCGTCAGAAGGGTACGGGTTCTGCTCGTCAGGGTTCGCTGCGCGCTCCGCAGTTCCGTACGGGTGGTGTTGTACATGGTCCGGTTGTGCGCGATCATGGCTATGACCTTCCTAAGAAGGTCCGTCGTCTGGGTCTGATTTCTGCTCTTTCGCAGAAAGCCGCCGATGGCAAGCTGGTTGTGCTTGATACAGCAAACGGCGTCAGCAAGACGCGTGAAGCTGCTGCAAAGCTGAAGGCACTTGGCTGGTCGTCCGCTCTGATCGTCGATGGCGCAGTTGATGAGCAGTTTGCTCGTGCAGTTGCTAATCTGCCGAAGATCGATGTGCTGCCGACAATCGGTGCGAACGTCTATGACATCCTCAACCATGATGTGCTGGTTATTACCCGCGCAGGTCTTGAGAGTCTTAAGGAGCGCCTGGCATGACCCTGTCTATCGTCATGAACGCACGTAAGACTGCTGAGAACATGTCTCAGGAAGCTCTGTACGATGTGGTCCGTTCGCCGCTGATCACGGAAAAGGCTACGCTTCTTTCCGAGCGTAATCAGGTTGTTTTCAAGGTCGCCACGACTGCAACCAAGCCGCAGATCAAGGCCGCTGTCGAGAAGCTCTTCAATGTTAAGGTCACCGGTGTGAATACGCTGGTCCAGAAGGGTAAGACGAAGCGCGTCAAGGGTCGTCCTGGTCGCCGCTCTGACATCAAGAAGGCGTATGTGCAGCTTGCAGAAGGTCAGTCCATTGACCTTACAGCGAAGCTGGGCTGACGCGGGGTAATCAACCATGGCACTAAAGCACTTTAATCCCACGACGCCGAGCACACGCGGCACCGTGCTGATTGATCGTAGCGAGCTCTGGAAGGGCAAGCCGGTCAAGCAGCTGACGGAAGGTAAGAACAAGTCTGGCGGCCGTAATAATCACGGTCGTACGACAGTTCGTTTCCGTGGAGGCGGGCACAAGCAGTCCTATCGTTATGTCGATTTCAAGCGTCGCAAGTTTGATGTTGGTGCAACGGTCGAGCGTCTTGAGTACGATCCGAACCGTACGGCTTTCATCGCACTGATCAAGTATGATGACGGCGAGCTGGCCTACATCCTGGCTCCGCAGCGTATCAAGGCTGGTGACCGCGTTATCTCTGGTGCGCACACTGACGTGAAGCCAGGCAATGCGATGTCCCTCGGTGCGATGCCGGTCGGTACGATCGTGCACAACATTGAGCTGAAGCCTGGCGCTGGTGGCAAGCTGGCCCGTTCTGCTGGAACGTATGCACAGCTGGTCGGTAAAGATGCCGGTTACGCTCAGATCAAGCTGCAGTCCGGTGAACTGCGTCTTGTCCGTGGGGAATGCATGGCAACGGTTGGTGCTGTCTCTAATCCAGACAACATGAACCAGCACATGGGTAAGGCTGGACGTTCCCGCTGGCTCGGACGTCGTCCGCACAACCGTGGTGTTGTCATGAACCCGGTCGATCACCCGCATGGTGGTGGTGAAGGTCGTACCTCTGGTGGCCGTCATCCGGTTACGCCGTGGGGCGTTCCGACGAAGGGTTACAAGACGCGTGTTAACAAGAAGACGGATAGCCTGATCATCCGTCGCCGTAAGTCCGGCAAGTAAGAGGGGGCAAACAGAGATGGCACGTTCCGTCTGGAAGGGCCCGTTCGTTGACGGGTATCTGTTCGGCAAGGCAGAAGCAGCTCGTGCTTCTGGTCGTAATGAAGTGATCAAGATCTGGTCGCGTCGTTCCACGATCCTGCCGCAGTTCGTCGGGCTTACGTTCGGCGTTTATAATGGTCACAAGTTCCTGCCTGTGCAGGTCACGGAGAACATGGTCGGTCATAAGTTCGGTGAATTCTCACCGACACGGACCTACACCGGTCATGGCTCTGACAAGAAGTCGAAGCGGGGCTGAAAATGAGCAAGCCGAAGCACATCCGCACGCTCGCTGATACGGAAGCGCAGGCAATCACGCGCAATATCCGTGTTAGCCCGCGTAAGCTGAACCTGGTTGCGGCCATGATCCGTAACCAGCCAGCTGACAAGGCTATTGCCGCTCTGACCTTCTCGCGTCGTCGTATCGCGCAGCAGGTCAAGAAGACTCTTGAGAGCGCCGTGGCCAACGCTGAGAACAATCATCAGCTGGACGTTGACCGTTTGGTTGTGAAGACAGCCGAAGTCGGCAAGTCCATTGTCATGAAGCGTTTTCACGCCCGTGGCCGTGGTCGCTCGGCTCGTGTTGAGAAGTTCTTCAGCCACCTGAAGATTGTTGTTGCCGAAGCTGCAGAAGTCTCGGAAACGAACGAAGAGCAGAAGGCAGCTTGATCCATGGGACATAAGGTCAATCCAATCGGGCTTCGGCTCGGTGTAAACCGTACCTGGGACAGCCGCTGGTACGCAGGTGCAGATTATTCTCGTCTTCTTCATGAAGACCTGAAGCTTCGTGCATTCCTGCGTCGTAAGCTCTCGGGTGCCGGCGTTTCCCGCGTCGTTATTGAGCGTCCTGCCAAGAAGCCTCGCGTGACGATCTACGCTGCCCGTCCGGGCGTCGTGATCGGCAAAAAGGGTCAAGACATCGACGCACTGCGTAAGGAACTGAGCCGTATGGCGAAGACCGACGTAGCGCTGAACATCGTTGAGATCCGCAAGCCGGAAATTGATGCAACGCTAGTGGCTGAGAACATCGCTCAGCAGCTGGAACGTCGTGTTGCTTTCCGTCGCGCCATGAAGCGCGCAATCCAGTCTGCAATGCGTCTGGGCGCCCAAGGCATCCGTATTACTTGCAGCGGACGTCTGGGTGGGGCCGAAATCGCACGTGACGAGAAGTATCGTGAGGGACGTGTGCCGCTGCATACGCTTCGCGCTGATATCGACTATGGCACGGCGACGGCCAAGACGACTTATGGAACCTGCGGCGTGAAGGTCTGGATCTTCAAGGGTGAGATCCTGGCTCATGACCCCCTGGCACAGGACCGTCGTGCCGCGGAGCAGGCTCCGCAACGTTGAACTGTAGGCGTAAGCCTACAGCTCCATTGCTGGTGCTGATTGAGGATTTAACAACATGCTTTCCCCAAAGCGGACAAAGTTTCGTAAAGCCCATAAGGGCCGTATCCACGGCCTGGCAAAGAGCGGAACGCAGCTGAACTTCGGTGCATATGGTCTGAAGGCTCTTGAGCCAGAGCGGATCACAGCCCGTCAGATCGAAGCGTCCCGTCGTGCTATTACTCGTGCGATGAAGCGTGCCGGTCGCGTGTGGATTCGTATTTTTCCGGACCTTCCGGTCTCGACAAAGCCTGCAGAAGTGCGTATGGGCTCCGGCAAGGGTTCCCCAGAGTACTGGGCAGCTCGTGTCAAGCCAGGTCGTATCCTGTTCGAGATTGAAGGCGTTCCGCCGGAAGTCGCCCGCTTGGCACTGAGCTTGGGAGCTGCAAAGCTTCCGATCAAGACCAAGTTCGTTCAGCGTATCGGAGACGCGTAAGATGGCCGACACGTACAAGCCTGCAGATCTGCGCGCGAAGAGCGAGGACGAGCTGAATGCTCTGCTCATCGACCTGAAGCGTGAACAGATCAACCACCGTTTTGCGGCTGCCACGGGGCAGTCGGAAAACACCAGCCGCGTTAAGGTCGTGCGTCGTGCCGTCGCACGCATCAAGACGCTGGCTCACCAATCGAAGAACCGTGCGGGCGCCCAAACGTCCGCCGCAAAGTCCTGAGAGGAGACGGACGATGCCAAGGCGCGTCCTGACAGGGCGGGTAACGAGCGACAAGATGGACAAGACGGTTACCGTTCTTGTCGATCGTCGTATTATGCACCCGCTCTATAAGAAGTTTATCCGCCGCTCCAAGAAGTATGCGGCCCATGATGAAGCCAACGTCTGCCAGATTGGTGACCTGGTTCGCATTGAAGAATGCGCTCCGATCTCCAAGCGCAAGACTTGGTCTGTCGTCGCACGCAACGGAGAGGACATGGCTTCGGCTTCCTCTTCCGTCAGCGCATAAGGGGGTAGGCACATGATTCATCCCGAGACCAACCTTGACGTCGCCGACAATTCCGGTGCGCGTCGGGTGCAGTGCATCAAGGTGCTGGGCGGCTCCAAGCGGAAGACTGCCTCGGTCGGCGACATCATTGTCGTATCCGTAAAAGAAGCCATTCCCCGTGGTAAGGTGAAGAAAGGTGACGTCCATCAGGCCGTTATCGTTCGTACATCCTACCCGGTGCGTCGTGCAGACGGGTCTGCGATCCGTTTCGACAAGAATGCTGCTGTGCTTATCAACAAGCAGCAGGAGCCAATTGGCACGCGTATCTTTGGCCCGGTCGTTCGTGAACTGCGTGCTCGCAAGTTCATGAAGATCATCTCCCTGGCGCCGGAGGTCCTGTAATGGCTGCACGTATTAAAAAGGGCGATCAGGTCCTCGTTCTCTCCGGGAAGTCCCGGGGCGTTCGTGGCGAAGTTCTTGCTGTCATGCCAAAAGCCGAAAAGGCTGTTGTGCGTGGTGTGGCTGTCGCCAAGCGTCATACGAAGCCCAACCGTATGGGTGGAGAAGGTGGAATCATCGAGCGCGAAATGCCGATCCATCTTTCCAACCTGAAGCTGGTTGATCCCAAGAGTGGCAAGCCGACGCGTGTTGGTTTCCGTGTTCTTGAAGACGGTCGCAAGGTTCGTGTTGCCAAGGCAACCGGCGAAGTGATCGAAGGCTGAGGAACGCAAAAATGAGCGATAACAACACCGCTTTGCCGCGTATGCAGCAGCGTTACGAAGAGCTTCTTCGTAAGCAGCTTCAGGAACAGTTTGGCTACGCAAACCCGATGCAGGTTCCCAAGCTCGAGAAGATCGTGCTGAACATGGGTGTCGGTGAGGCTGCTGGCGATCAGAAGAAGCTGGATGCAGCTGTTGCTGAAATGGCAGCTATTTCAGGTCAGAAGCCTGTAAAGACGCTTGCTCGCAAAGCTATTGCCGGCTTCAAGATCCGTGAAGGTCTTCCGATCGGTTGTAAGGTTACTCTGCGTCGTCAGCGTATGTATGAGTTCCTTGACCGTCTCGTGACGATCGCTATGCCTCGCATTCGTGACTTCCGTGGCCTTCCGGCAAACAAAGGCTTTGATGGCCGCGGCAACTTTGCCATGGGTATCAAGGAGCAGATTGTTTTCCCGGAAATCGAATATGACAAGATCGATGCTGTTCGCGGCATGGACATCATTTTCGTGACCACTGCAAAGACCGATGCCGAAGCAAAGGCTCTGCTAAAGGCCTTCGATCTGCCATTCGCAGGTTGATCAGGTAGTTTTTCAGACCGATCGCGACTAAAATAAGGATTCGGCCTTCCATTGGGAGGCCGCTTTCCTTTATAGACACGCTGATTGGAAAACCGTCGGGATAGGCCTGACAGGTTCCGGGAGAAAATTCGAGATGGCGAAGATCTCAGCGGTTAACCGTAATAACCATCGCGCAGCTCTTGCGAAGCGCGACAAGGAAAAGCGGACCGCTCTTAAAAACATCATCAAGGATCGTTCCCTTTCGGTTGAAGACCGATTTGAAGCGACTCTTAAGCTGGCACAGATGCCACGTAACGGATCCGCAACGCGTGTTCGTCTTCGTTGCAAGCTGACCGGTCGTCCCCGTGCTAACTATCGTAAGTTCGAGCTGTGCCGTATCGCTCTGCGTGATCTTGCGTCTGCCGGCCAGATTCCTGGCATGGTCAAGTCGAGCTGGTAAGGGATAGATCGAATGTCGTTGTCTGATCCACTGGGTGATATGCTTACCCGGATCCGTAATGCTCAGCGTGCCCGTCATGCTGCATGCGTTGCGCCTGCTTCCAAGCTTCGCACGAACGTGCTTGAGGCTCTGAAGCGTGAAGGTTACATCCGTGGTTTCTCCACGGAAGAAGTCCGCAAGGGCGTATCCCAGCTCCGTATCGAGCTGAAGTACGTTGAAGGACAGCCGGTCATCAAGGAAATCCACAGGGTTTCCAAGCCTGGCCGTCGTGTCTATTCGAAGATCAAGGAACTTCCGCGCGTTTATGCCGGCCTTGGTGTGTCGATCCTGTCCACCCCGCGTGGCGTCCTTTCGGACGTCGAGGCCCGCGCTGCCAATGTTGGCGGCGAGGTTCTCTGCCGCGTCTTCTGAGGAGGGTCGCATGTCTCGCGTAGGTAAATATCCTGTAGAAGTTCCGGCAGGCGTTCAGGTTGCTGTTGTTGACGGTGTTTTCACCGCCAAAGGCAAGCTGGGTGAACTGAGCTTTCCGGTTTCCCGTCATGTGGACGTGACCATTGAAGCTAACTCTGTTGCAGTTGCTCCGGTTGGTCGTCGTTCCCGTGATAACTGGACGATGTGGGGAACAACCCGCGCTCTGATCGCTAACATGGTCAAGGGTGTGTCTGTTGGCTTCACCAAGGGGCTTGAAATTCAGGGTACGGGTTTCCGTGCTGCTGTTCAGGGCTCTAATCTGGTGATGAACCTCGGCTTCTCGCACGATGTCGTTTATCCCATCCCGGCCGGTATCAAGATCACAACGCCGCGCCCAACCGCTATTGTCGTTGAAGGTCACGACAAGCAGCGCGTTGGTCAGGTTGCTCTCGATATTCGCAGCTTCCGTAAGCCTGAGCCGTACAAGGGCAAGGGCGTTCGTTACGAGACGGAAGTTCTGCGTCGCAAGGAAGGTAAGAAGAAGTAATGGCATCGCAGCAAGGATTGCAGGAACGTCGCCGTCAGCGGCTGCGTTTCCAGCTTCGTCGCAAGAGCGGCGGCCGGCCGCGTTTGTCGGTCTTCCGTTCAAGCAAGCACATTCACGCCCAGATCATCGACGATGCACAGGGTCGTACGCTCGCCAGCGCTTCAACGCTGGAAAAAGAGCTTCGCGGCAGTGGCAACACCGGTGCCAACGTGGATGCAGCTTCAGTGATCGGCAAGCTGATCGCAGAACGTGGCTTGGCAGCTGGTGTAACAGCCGTCGTGTTCGATCGCGGCGCCTATGTCTATCATGGCCGGGTCAAGGCCCTGGCAGAGGCTGCCCGCGAGGGCGGGCTCTCGTTCTAAGGAGGATCACACATGGCACGTGAGCCAAGAGAAGGCGGCCGTGGTGGTCGTGAGCGCGAGCAGGGCGACGATCTGGTCGACAAGCTTGTAACCATCAACCGTGTTGCCAAGGTTGTTAAGGGTGGCCGTCGCTTTGCTTTTGCAGCGCTGGTTGTCGTTGGCGATCAGAAGGGACGCGTTGGTTACGGTGCAGGTAAGGCCCGTGAAGTTCCGGAAGCCATTCGTAAGGCAACCGAGCGTGCAAAGCGCACAATGATCCGCGTGCCGATGAAGGAAGGTCGTACCCTCCATCATGATACGTTCGGTCATTACGGCGCTGGTAAGGTTGTTGTCCGTGCGGCTGAAGCTGGTACGGGTATCATCGCTGGTGGTCCGATGCGTGCGGTTTTCGAGAGCCTGGGCGTTAACGACGTTGTCGCCAAGAGCCTCGGAACGCGTAACCCGCATAATATGATCAAGGCTACTTTTGCTGCCCTTGAAAAGGCAAGCAGCCCACGTAACGTCGCTTCGCGTCGTGGCAAGAAGGCTGCTGAGCTTTTTGGTAAGCGTGAGCAGGCCCAGACTGAGGAGGCTGCAAATGTCTGAAAACGGTAAGACCGTTCAGGTGACGCAGATCGCTTCTGTCATTGGTCGCAAACCGGGCCAGGCAGAGACCATTGTTGGTCTCGGTCTGCGCGGTATCGGTTCCACCCGTACGCTCGAAGATACTGCTGCCGTACGTGGAATGATCCGCAAGGTTGCCCACCTCATCAAGGTGGAGGGTTGAAATGAACCTTAACGAACTCCGCGATAACGAGGGTTCTCGTTATCGCAAGAAGCGTCTTGGACGTGGCATCGGTTCCGGCAAGGGTAAGACCTCCGGACGTGGTGTTAAGGGTCAGAAGGCTCGTGAGGGTGTTTCTCTCAATGGCTTCGAAGGTGGTCAGCTCCCGCTGTATCGCCGTATGCCCAAGCGTGGCTTCGTGAACATCTTCCGCAAGGAATATGCTCCGGTGAACCTTGGCGCTATTTCGAAGGCTATCGAGGCAGGTAAGCTGGATAAGGCTGCTCCTGTTACGGAAGCTACTCTGCGCGCTGCAGGTCTTGTCAACGGCAAGACCCATGGTGTTCGCCTTCTTGCGAAGGGTGAACTTACGCATGGTCTGACCATTGAAGTTGACGGCGCTTCCGCAGCAGCTCTTGCTGCTGTTGAGAAGGCTGGCGGCTCCGTGAAGGTGCTTGCACCGAAGAAGGAAGTTCAGGCTGAGGCCTGAGTTCTCCTCTCCCGGATTTGTCCGGGGTATGGTTAGATAGTGAACAGCGTCCCGTGCAGATGTGCGGCGACGCTGTTTTCATGAAAGGACAGGTGGATGGCTTCCGCAGCAGAGCAGCTCGCCGCCAATCTCAATATGAGTTCCTTTGCTAAGGCGACTGAACTCAAGAAGCGTATCTGGTTTACGCTTCTGGCTCTCATCGTTTACCGACTGGGAACATACATTCCTGTTCCTGGTGTTGATGCAACGGTGATGGGTCAGCTGCTGGCACAGCATCAGGGTGGCATTCTGGGCATGTTTGACATGTTCACGGGTGGCGCTCTCGGACGCATGACTGTGTTCGCCCTGAACATCATGCCTTACATCAGTGCCTCCATCATTATTCAGCTTCTCTCGACGGCTTTGCCTTCGATGGAAGCCATGAAGAAGGAAGGTGAGGCCGGTCGTAAGAAGCTTAACCAGTATACGCGTTATCTCACGGTTTTCATTGCGCTGTTCCAAGCCTATGGCATCGCCGTCGGACTGGAAAACATGACGTCTCACGGCGCTAGCGCTGTGGTTATGCCTGGGATGTTCTTTATCGCCTCCTGTGTTGTTACGCTGGTAGGCGGGACGATGTTCCTGATGTGGCTCGGTGAGCAGATCACGTCTCGTGGGGTTGGTAACGGGATTTCGTTGATCATTTTCGCAGGTATTGTTGCAAACTTGCCGCACGCTCTGGCCAGCCTTTTTGAGCTAGGCCGAACGGGTGCGCTGTCACCAATCTTTGTTATGATTTTCCTGGTGCTCGCGATTGCGACCATAGCGTTCATCGTGTTCATGGAACAGGCACAGCGTCGGGTGGTGATTCAGTATCCCAAACGTCAGATCGGTAATCGCATGTTTGGTGGAGATTCCACACACATGCCGCTGAAGGTGAACACTGCAGGCGTCATTCCTCCGATCTTTGCTTCTTCAGTACTGTTGATTCCTGTAACAATTTCAGGATTTATGAACGGCCATAACATGCCGGGCTGGCTTTCTGTTCTCGGGCAGCAGCTTGGGCAGGGACAGCCGCTTTACATGCTGTTCTACGCAGCAATGATTCTGTTTTTCTCGTATTTTTATGCCGCTGTGACGTTCAATCCTGAAGAAACGGCCGAAAATCTGCGCAAACAGGGTGGTTTCATTCCCGGTATCCGTCCTGGGGCAAGTACTGCATCCTATTTCGATCGCATTCTGTCCCGATTGACGACTATCGGCGCACTTTACCTCGTCGTTGTCTGCCTTTTGCCGCAGATTCTGATCAGCAAGTATAACGTGCCATTTTATTTCGGTGGGACAAGCTTGATCATTATCGTGTCGGTTACGATTGATACGGTGACACAGGTCCAGTCCCATCTGGTAGCACATCAGTATCAGGGATTGATCCGTAAGCAGCGCAGTCGTGGATCTAGAAGTTCTGGTCCAGGGGGAAACAAGCGTCGATGAATATCATTCTTCTAGGCCCTCCTGGTGCAGGGAAGGGAACTCAAGCGAAGCGTCTGGAGCAGCTATACGGTCTGAAGCAAATCTCTACTGGAGATATGCTTCGTGCTGAAGTTGCTGCGGAAACGCCGATTGGGCAGGAAGCAAAAGCGATTATGGCGCGGGGAGAGTTTCTTCCCGACCCGATTATGGTCAAGATGATCCAAGGTCGTATTGCACAGCCGGATTGCTCACAAGGCTTCATTCTGGATGGGTTTCCGCGCACTGAAAGCCAGGCAGAAGCACTTGATGCCATGCTTGGTACGGATGGGCTGAAAATTGACGCCGTCATTCTTTTGGATGTTGCTGAGGACCAGTTAGTAGAGCGGATCGCTTCCCGGACTGCTGAGGACGGTACGCGCCGCCCGGATGATAATCCGGACGTTGTTCGATCAAGGCTTGATATTTATCGTCGTCAGACTGCTCCGATCCTTCCATATTATGAGAAGGCTGGACGTCTAAAGCGTGTGGATGGGATGTTGGGTGTCGATGAAGTTGGTGCTGAAATCGATGCGATCCTCGGAAAAACGAAGAAAAATTGATTGAATAACCAATGATCACGCAAAAGTGATCATTCTGATTTGACTCAAGGGGGGTGCCCGGTATATTGCGCGCCCTCGACATATCTGCAGCGTGAGTGCGGCCTGGGTTCCGGAATCGGACTGGGACTGACGTCAGCTGCGATGCAATCGATCCGGTTTCGGCCGGGCATGAAACAGGCTGACGCGGCCTTGAAGGCTGCGTCGATGGGAGAATTGGCGTGGCACGTATTGCCGGCGTAAACATTCCGACCAACAAGCGGGTGGTCATCGCCCTGCGCTATGTCTACGGCATTGGCCCGTCGACGGCACAGGCAATCTGCAGCAAGCTCGGAATCCCCGATGCGAAGCGCGTAAACGAACTGTCTGACGACGAGATCGTAAAGGTCCGTGAACTGATCGATGGCGAATATCGCGTCGAAGGTGATCTGCGTCGTGAGACAGCCATGAACATCAAGCGTCTGATGGATCTGGGCTGCTACCGCGGTCTGCGTCATCGTCGCGGTCTTCCGGTCCGCGGTCAGCGTACGCACACGAATGCCCGTACCCGTAAGGGTAAGGCTGTTGCGATTGCTGGCAAGAAGAAGGTCACGCGCTAATTCGCGCCTGACAGCTTCACTCTGACGCTTTTCGCTAACTTTTAGGACGACCTCTATTATGGCCAAGGCCGCAGCACCGCGCATTCGCAAGAAAGAGCGCAAGAATATCATCTCTGGCGTTGCTCACGTGCTTTCCACGTTCAACAACACCATGATCACGATCTCCGACGCGCAGGGTAATGCAATTGCATGGTCCTCCTCGGGCGCACAGGGCTTCAAGGGCTCGCGTAAGTCCACTCCGTATGCTGCTCAGGTTGCAGCTGAAGACGCAGGCCGCAAGGCTCGCGAACACGGTATGGAAACGCTTGAGATCGAAGTGTCTGGTCCGGGTTCGGGGCGTGAAAGTGCTCTTCGTGCGCTGCAGGCTGTCGGCTTCACCATTACGTCCATCCGTGACATGACGCCTGTGCCGCACAACGGCTGCCGTCCGCGGAAGCGTCGTCGCGTCTGAGTGATGCAGTGCCACTTACCCGGTGGGTATGTGGCACTTGTAGTGATTGCATCTTCTACCGCACGATCCGTGCGGGCCAGGTGCCGCCAATTTTGTTGGCGGGCTTCGTTGTTTGAAAGGCCACGACCTTGGTTCTCCAGAAAAACTGGCAGTCCCTCATCAAGCCGGAGAAGCTTGAAGTCGAGCCCGGCCCGGTTGCCTCACGCGTCGCCACCGTCGTGGCGGAGCCGCTGGAGCGCGGTTTCGGTATGACGCTCGGCAATGCGCTGCGTCGTATTCTTCTGTCTTCCCTTCAGGGCGCAGCAGTTACCGCCATCCAGATTGATGGTGTTCTGCACGAGTTCTCTGCAGTCCCAGGTGTGCGCGAAGACGTGACGGACATCGTCCTGAACGTTAAGCAGCTCGCACTTCGTATGCATGGTGAAGGCCCGAAGCGCATGATTCTCACGGCAACTGGTCCGGGAGAAGTGACGGCTGGGCAGATTCAGGCTGGTCATGACATTGAGATCATGAATCCTGACCTTGTAATCTGCACTCTTGATGATGGTGTGAAGCTCGGAATGGAGTTCACCGTCAACATGGGCAAAGGTTATGTTGCAGCCGCTGCAAATCGTCCGGAAGACGCACCGATCGGTATGATCCCGATTGATGCCATCTACTCGCCGGTTCGTCGCGTGTCTTACAAGGTCGAGCAGACCCGTGTTGGTCAGGTCACTGACTATGACAAGCTGCTGCTGACGGTGGAAACGAATGGTGCTGTAACGCCAGAAGATAGTCTGGCTCTTGCTGCGCGTATTCTTCAGGATCAGCTTCAGCTGTTCATTAACTTTGATGAGCCGCGCCCGGTCCAGCATGAAGAGCCGCAGGATGACCTGCCGTTCAACCGTAATCTTCTTCGCAAGGTTGACGAGCTTGAGCTTTCGGTGCGTAGCGCCAACTGTCTCAAGAACGACAACATTGTTTATATCGGCGATCTGGTGCAGAAGTCCGAACAGGAAATGCTCCGTACGCCGAACTTCGGGCGTAAGTCGCTCAACGAGATCAAGGAAGTTCTCACCGGTATGGGGCTGTCGCTCGGCATGAGCGTCCCGGCCTGGCCGCCCGAGAACATCGAGGATCTGGCCAAGCGTCTCGACGAGACGTTCTGAGAACTTCTAAGGTAAGGAAAACTAGCAATGCGTCATGGTGTGAGTGGGCGTAAGCTCAATGTCACCTCTTCTCACCGCGCTGCCATGTTCCGCAACATGGCTGTCGCACTCATCAAGCACGAGCAGATCACGACGACGCTGCCGAAGGCAAAGGAACTTCGCCCGGTTGTTGAAAAGCTGATCACACTCGGCAAGCGCGGTAACCTGCACGCTCGTCGTCAGGCTTTCGCTCAGCTGCGTGATGAGGCTGTTGTCAGCAAGCTCTTCAGCACCGTTGCTGAGCGTTATAAGGCACGCGCTGGCGGTTATTCCCGCGTGCTGAAGGCTGGCGTTCGTTACGGCGACAACGCTGACATGGCTGTCATCGAACTCGTTGAACGCGATGTCGATGCCAAGGGTCAGGACAGCGGTCCGAAGCCAGTTGCAGAAGAGCAGGAAGCCGCCTGAGGCTTTGTTCTTCGGAAACAGGAAAAGGCCGGTGCAGCAATGCACCGGCCTTTTTTTTATTCTAAGGTTCACAACTCTGTGCCGAGTGTGTAGTTTTGCCACATCTCTTGCAGGACGATTCACGTCCGGTTTTTTGACCGGCTGTTTTTCTCTCGCCCTTTAGGGCGGGAAAAGTGCTTTTTCTGAGTGTCGGCAAGTCGCTGTCCTCGCTGTCCTGCATCATTTTGAGAAACGGGTCCGAGCACTCTCGTAGGGCCCGCAACGACGCATCCTATATCTGTTTCGGCAATGAGGTCGAAGCAGGTTCGTGACGCGCCTACGCCTGGAGAGCATGAACATGTCCGAAACAGCCGCACCAAAACGCGGGCTAGCGGAAATTCTTGGCATCCCACGCGCCCTTTTCTGGGCTTTTGTTGGTCAGCTTCTATTCATGGTCGGGGACGGTGTTGAAGCCGGTTATCTTGACACTTACATGCTGCATCACGGTCATTCCCAAGGCTTCGTCAACGAACTCTTCACTTTCTACGGCATCACGGTCATGATTGCGGCGTGGTTTTCAGGCCCGCTGTCTGATCTGATGGGACCGAAGAAAGTTATGTGGCTGGGTCTGATTCTGTGGGCCATTCTGGAAGTCGGTTTTCTGACGTTCGGTCTGGGTCCAAACAATGGCCCGATGATCCTTCTTTTCTATACGTTGCGTGGGTTTGCCTATCCGCTATTCGCGTATGGTTTTCTGGTTTGGATCGCGGCTGCCACGCCTGCGGCCATGCTGGGATCGGCTGCGGGTTGGTTCTGGTTTTCGTTTTCTGCAGGTCTCCCAACGTTGGGATCGCAGTTCGCTCGTTACACCATTCCTCAAATTGGTGAGCTCAAGACATTCTGGTGTTCGTTGGGGCTGGTCATTATTGGTGGCCTGGTAGCGCTCCTGTTTACACATGAGCCAACGGGGAAAAAGCGTCTGCTGCCGGATCATATTCCGACAAAAGACATTTTTTTCGGTTCTCTCAGCATCATGTGGCGTGAGCCGAAGACGACGATTGCGGGTATTGTTCGCATCATTGATACCTCGTCTGAATATGCTTTTCTTGCCATCATGCCAGCGTTCTTCGTGGATCAGCTACACTTCACGCTTGAACAATGGCTGAACCTGCTCTCGTTGATCTTCCTGAGCAACATTCTGTTTAACCTCGTGTCTGGTATGGTTGCCGACACCTTGGGACACCGGTTTGTTGTCTCGGTTTTCGGTGGCATTGGTGGCTTCGTTGCCATTCCTCTGTTCTATTATGTTCCGCTCTGGTTCCCGGGGAATTTCTGGGCTGTTGCTGCTGCAGGTATTTTCTACGGAGCAACAGTTGCTGCGTTTGTCCCGCTTTCTGGCCTCATGCCGCAGATTTGTCCTCGTGAAAAAGCCGCTGCGCTTTCCATTCTGGGTCTGGGTGCGGGCGCGTCAACATGGGTCGGTCCTGCTATCGTCTCCCTGTGTGGGGCGATCTTTGGTCCTGGCATGAGCTATGTGATCTGGACATTCGCCGTGATCTATCTTGCTTCAGCTGCTATGACCTTGGCTCTCAAGATTTCTCCTGAGGCACGACGGTATACAGAAGAAGCGACGGCGCGTGGTGAGGCTACGACTGCTGTCGGCCACTGAGGCCATCAACATCAGATTGTTGCTCGATCGTCAAAGAGTGGGGGCAGTTCGTTTTCGAACTGCCCCCGTTTTTGTATGTATTGGATACGTCGATTATGGAGTGCAACATTATGGATGCAGATCTCGCATCATATCTGGACGAAACGGTTTCTTCTTTGCAGGACGGTGCTGATCGTCTCGTAGATTGTGACAGCATGAAGAAAAAAACGTGCACATTTCTAAAAGAGAGCCGTGCTCTTATGGCAGATTTGATGGCGGATCAGCCGTTTTTCTTGCTTTCGGCCGCATTCGCCAGTGGGTTGCTCTTGGGGCGAGCCGTTTTTTCGGGAAAGAAACCTTCCTGAGGCATAGGACGTTACGACATGACCACGACCTGTTATTCAAGGATCATGTTCCATGCTGCACTATGCTATCGTTTTCTTCATCATTTCCATCATTGCCGGCGTATTCGGCTTTTCGGGAATTTCCGCAGCAACAGCAGGTATTGCGAAGCTGTTTTTCATCATCTTCCTGGTTCTGGCTGTTCTGGCCATTCTTGCAGGTGTTGCTGGCCTCCATGCTCTCTAAGGGCATGTGTCAGTGCCCTAGGCGGGTATAAAAAAGGGCGGGTACCGGAAGGTCCCGCCCTTTTTGTGTTTATCGGCCGTTCTTGTCTTTCTGGATAAAGGACGGAAGAAGCGGGTTGTCCATTTGGAGAGACGCTTTGGTTGGCAGGTCTTTTGTGCTCCAGCCGCCCCCGAGATCTGTCAGAAGAGCCACTTCGGAATTGAATTGCTGCTGCCGGATATTGAGCTGGGTCTCTTCGTATTGCAGCGCGGTCTGCTGGGCGGTGATAACGGTGGTGTAGATCTGGGTGCCAGCAAGATATTCATTCATGGACACGCGAACGGCAGCCTGAGCACTATCAACGGCCTGGTTCTGAAGTGTCAGTTGCTGGGCCAGATAATGCAGGTTGGACATATGGTCTTCCGTGTCCTGCATGGCCGCCAGAACGGTCTGGCGATAAGTGGCCACCGCATTATCGTAATCGGCTTCGGCTTCACGAACTGCGGCGGTTCGTGCGCCACCCTGGAAAATGGTCTCGGTCGCGGCAGCGCCAAGGCCCCAGGTTCGTGTGGCGGTTTGGATCAGTTGCTGGAGAGGGTTTCCGCTATAGCCGTAAGAAGCGGACAAGGTGATTTCCGGGAAGAAAGCGCCAATCGCGTAAC
This sequence comes from Gluconobacter sp. NFX36, assembly GCF_049887835.1. Lineage (NCBI taxonomy): Bacteria > Pseudomonadati > Pseudomonadota > Alphaproteobacteria > Acetobacterales > Acetobacteraceae > Gluconobacter > Gluconobacter sp. NFX36. The sequence continues at coordinate 142,582 of NZ_JAGEKJ010000004.1, forward strand.
CGATTTCTGCATTGTAAGCTTCCATGTTCCGTTCAGCCTGAGCAACGTCGGGGCGACGTTCAAGGATCATGGAGGGGAGAGCGACAGGCGCTGGAGGAAGGGTCTTTGGAAGAAGTGCCGTTGCGATGGTTACATCTGCTGGTGCCCGACCTGTTAGCATCGCAATGGCGTGTTCATATTGCGCGCGTGCGATATGGGCGTTGGCCAGACTGGCTTCTGTTGATTGCAGAAGATATTTGGCCTGTAGGACACTGGTAGGATCTGCAACGCCAGCTTCGAGCTGATTTTGCAGGATTTTCAGGTTATCCCGATAGAGACCGACATTACGCGTATAAAGATCGATCAGGCTGTCCTGATAGCGCAGGCTGAAATAATCCTGTGCCAGCGTTAGTTGGTAAGACAGGCGCATACTGGCAACAAGGGCTGCATCACCTTGTGTAGCCGCAACCTGCTCCTGGATCTGTCGGCGTACTTTGCCCCAGACGTCCACGGTCCAACTGGCAGATGGGCCAGTGGCCCATGTATTGCTCGTATAGGATTGGGAGGAACTGTAGGTGAAGCCGCCGCTGGTGCTGGTCGCGCTGCTGCCCTGAGAATTGCGATTGAAGCTGAAATTGCCGCTCAGGGTTGGGTACAGACTGGCTTTGATGGAATTGATGGTTGCCGCAGCCTTGCGATATTGTGCCTCATATTCCTTCAGACTCTGGTTAGACGTTGCGACGCGTTCTTCAAGATCGTTCAGAAGGGGATCGTTGAAGATTGTCCACCAGTCTCCTTTGGGCATAAGGGCCAGATCTGGCTGTGCTTTGTTCCAGCCCGCAGGAGGGGGGGCTTCCTTGAAATGTGCGGAGATCACTGCCGAAGGACGATGATAATTCGGTCCGACCATGCAGCCGCTCAGGAGAGGCAGGGATGCGGCTCCCAGAAGAAGGGTACGCAGGGAAGGCATGCGAAGGGCGGTCATCAGATTTCCGTTTCCCGGGGCGAGATGTGAAGCAGGGTGGCAAAATGATGCCGGACGCGACCGAGCATCTTTCCAAAACGATCGAGATAGAGAAACACGACGGGCGTGCTGTAGAGCGTGAGAAGCTGGCTGACCATCAGGCCGCCGAGAATGGCGATGCCGAGAGGCCGCCGCAGTTCGCTACCGTATCCATTGCCGAAAACAAGCGGAACAGCACCAAAGGCGGCAGCAAGAGACGTCATGAGGATAGGACGAAAACGCAGGACGCTGGCCTGATGAATGGCTTCCAGTGCCGTGGCTCCTTCACGTTGCGCCACCAAAGCAAAGTCGATCAGCATGATGGCGTTTTTCTTCACGATACCGATCAGCAGAATAACGCCGATCATGGCCATCAGTGAGAATTCCTGTCCGAAGACCTGTAGAGCCAGCAATGCGCCAACACCTGCGGAGGGAAGTGTCGACAGAATGGTCAACGGGTGAATGAGGCTTTCATAGAGGATGCCCAGAACGATGTAGACCGCAGCCAGCGCCGCGAGGATGAGCAAAGGCTCATCGCTGACGGATTTCTGGAACGCAGCCGCATTGCCTGCAAAGCCTCCATGAATGGTGGGCGGGACATGAAGTTTGACCATGGCGGCTTCGACGGCCTGAACGGCCGGTCCGAGCGAGGCGCCCGGGGCCAGATCGAAAGACACCGTTGTGGCGACGGACAGGCCGTCATGATTCACTGTCAGCGCCGTATTGGTCATGCGTTGATGTCCCAGCACACCGAGAGGCACCATCGTTTCAGAGCTGGTCGTTACGGCGGATCCGCTTGAAGCAGATTTACCGCCAGCGAGTGCGTTGGCCACGGAGTTCAGGTAAGATTGTTCGCTCTGGGAGAGGGTGCTGGATGTCGTGCTGGCTCTGACGCGGAGATTGTTGGAGGATGTTCCTCCTGTCGCCGTACCGCCAGAGGCACTGACCCACATCTGCTTCAGCGTCTCTGGGTTCTCCCAGTAATTCGGCGCAACTTCCATGACCACATGATACTGGTTCAGGGATCCATAGATGACGGATGCTGAACGCTGGCCAAAGGCATCATAGAGTGTGTTGGCAATCAGCTGTGGGGTGATGGAGTATCGGGAACTCATATCGCGGTTGATGGCGATTGCGATGGCCTGACCGCCTTCCTCCACGTTGGATGACACATTCATCAGCAGGGGAATTCTGGAGAGGGCGGCCACGATTTTGGGCGTCCACTCGTAAAGCTCTTCTGCCGAAGGCCCTTCCAGAGAATACTGATAGGACGCATCTCCAGACCGTGCACCGACCCGGACGGCTCCCGGTGCCATCAGGCGCAACTGTGCTCCCGGGACGTGGGCGAAAGCTCTGTTGAGGCGTTGAACGGTTCTGGCCAGGCTGTCCTTGCGTTCTTCTTTGGGTTTGAGGGCGATGAACATGTTGGCTGAATTCGCGGAGCGGCCGCCTGCGCCGCCCATGACACCAGCCACATCCCGGTCCGCGGCCACGACTTTCATGGCGCGGGCGGCAAGCGCTTTCAAAGACTGGAACGACACGGACTGATCCGCGACCAGTCGCCCCATGAGTTGCCCCGTGTCTTCAGACGGGAAGAAGCCCTTGGGCATTTTTACAAAGAGAATGCCGGCCAGAAGAAGTGTGGCGGGAAGGGAAAGAACAATCAGGAAAGGGTGCCGCAGACCCCAGCCCAGAGAGCGATCATATCCTTTGGCAATACCGTCGATCGCTTTTTCCAGAAGAGAGCCGATCTTTCCCCAGAGTGTCTGGCTGTTGGCGGGTGTGACATTGAGGATCATGGCGCTCAACATCGGAGTCAGCGACAGCGAAAGCACCAGTGAGATGGTCAGGGTAATGACCATCACCATCGCGAATTCATGGAACAGACGTCCGGCAACGCCCCCCATGAACATGATAGGGGCGAACACGACAACCAGGGATACTGTGATGGAGAGAACCGTGAAGGCTACTTCACTTGCCCCAAGGATGGAGGCTTCCACGCGTTCATGGCCCATCTCCATGTATCGGGTGATGTTTTCAAGCACGACGATGGCATCATCGACCACAAAACCTGTGGAGATGGTCAAGGCCATGAGAGACATGTTGTCGAGCTGGTATCCCATCAGAGCCATGGCGCCGAATGTTCCGATAATGGACACGGGGACGACGACGGCCGGGATGAGAATGGCTGAGAAGCTGCGCAGGAACAGCAGAACGACAATGACGACGAGCACAACAGCAATAATCAGGGTTTGTTTCGTATCGTTGAGAGACGCCCGGATGGTCTTTGACCGGTCGATCATGACGTTGAGATGGGTGTTGCCCGGCAATGCAGACTGAAGAATGGGCAGACGGCTGCGGATACCATCCACCGTCTTGATGACGTTCGCACCTCCCTGCGTGAAGACTGTGCAGATGATTGCGCGCTGGCCGTTGTGAAAGCCCGTCTGTCGCAGATCCTCGACACTGTCATTGACGTCCGCAACATCTGTCAGACGCACAGGCTGATTGTTGCGATAGGCAATGACCAGTCCGCGATAGTCTTCGGCTTTGCTGGCCTGGTCGTTCGTGGACAGCATCAGGCGGGTGCCGTGCGAGTCAATGAAGCCTTTAGGGGTGTGGGCATTTGCTGACGCGAGAGCTGCTCGGACGTCTTCGAACCCGATACCGTAGCGGAACAGGCGTAACGGGTTCAGCTCGACACGAACGGCGGGCAGGGAACTGCCTCGAATTTCAACTTCTCCGACGCCTTCAACCTGGCTGAGCTGCTGGGTCAGGACATTGCTTGCAAATTCGTAGAGTTCCTGTGGTGTCCGGGTATCGGACGTCAATGTCATGGCAACGACTGGAGGCCCGTTGGAATTGGCCTTGTCGTAGGTCGGGTTGGTGCGAAGAGTGGAGGGAAGGTCCTGTCTTGCGCCCTGCAATGCTGACTCTACATCCCGCGCCGCGCCATTGATGTCTCGGGAGAGATCGAACTGGAGTGTGATGCGCGTCTGGTTGACGGTGGATTCAGACGTCATTTCCGTGACGCCTGAAATCGCGCCCAGATGGCGCTCCAGCGGGGCGGCCACCGTGCTGGCGATCTCGGAAGGAGAACCGCCAGGCTGGTTCGCCATCACCATGATGACTGGAAAGTCCACGTTCGGGAGGTCAGCAACGGGAAGGCTGAAATAGCCCAGAATACCGGCGATCACGAGCGCAACGGCCAGAAGGGTTGTCCCGACTGGCCTCATGACGAAGAGGCGGATCAGGTTCACGGGTTGCTATGCGGGCTTGGGGAAGGTGTCCGGCTGGCCTGATAGCGTTGTAGCAATCCACGGGTTCTGCGGCCGATACCGTCCATGAACAGGTAGATGACCGGTGTTGTGAACAGGGTCAGCATCTGCGACAGCATCAGGCCACAAACGATGGCGACACCCAGAGGGCGGCGCAGTTCTGATCCGACGCCATGACTCAGCATCAGAGGCAGGGCACCGAACAATGCGGCGAGTGTTGTCATCAGGATGGGGCGGAAGCGCAACAATGCGGCCTGTCGGATGGCTTCCAGAGGCGTGTGTCCCTCCAGACGTTCCGCTTCAAGGGCGAAGTCGATCATCATGATGGCATTTTTCTTCACGATGCCGATCAGCAGCACGATGCCGATGATCCCCATGATGTCGAGATCCATCCCGAACAGGTACAGACCGATCAGCGCCCCGATCGCTGCGGAGGGCAGGGTGGAGAGGATCGTGATGGGGTGGATGAAGCTCTCATAGAGAATACCCAGCACGATATAGACCGCGATGACGGCCGCCATGACCAGCCAGATTTCATTGGTCAGGGACGAGCGGAATGCGGCTGCTGTTCCCTGGAATGCGGTCTGGAAGGCAGGCGGCAGGCCGATGCTCTGTTCTACACGCTCGATGGCATTCGTCGCTGCCCCCAGTGAGTATCCTTTGGCGACGTTGAACGAAATGGTTGTGGCCGGGAACTGTCCGTAATGGCTGATGAGCAGGGGAGCCAGGCTATGCGTGATGGTTGTGACCTGCTTGAGGGGCACCAGACCGGACGTTGGCTGGCGTGTAGGCCCTGATGTGCTGCCTCCGGCTTCGGACGAAATTCCCGGCAGATAGAGCTGATCCAGAGACGTCAGATCGTTCTGAAGCTCAGGCAGAGCTTCCAGAATGACACGATACTGGTTGGCCTGTGTGTAGATCGTGGAGATCTGGCGCTGGCCGTAACTGTCATAGAGAAGGTTATCGACCGTCTGTGGGGTGATGGAATAACGCGCGCCCGTGGCCCGATCGAGGGAAAGCTGGGCCACCAGACCTTCGGCCTGAAGATCGGACGTCACATCCGCGAGGGAGGGTTCTTTCTGCAGTTCAGCCACAAACTTCGGCACCCACGTTTTGAAGGTGTCATAGTCCGGGTTCTCCAGCATGAACTGGTACTGGGTTGCGGAGATCGAGGAATCCAGTGACAGATCCTGAATGGGCTGAACGAAAAGTTGCGTTCCAACCACATTCTGGCCGAGCTGACCCAGACGGTGAAGGATGGTTGTCAGGTCAGATGTACGATCGGTGCGGGGTTTCAGATTAATCAGGAAACGCCCCACATTCATCGTCATGTTCTGGCCATCGATGCCTACAAAAGACGAGATGCTGGCGACGTCAGGGTCTTTAAGGATTTCCGCCCCAAGGGCCTGCTGACGATCTTTCATGCCTTCGAAGGAAATTGCCTGCGACATGACCGAGATACCCTGCACGACGCCGGTATCCTGAGTTGGAAAGAAGCCTTTCGGGATCGTATAGGCGAGAGCACCCGTCAGAATGATTGTTCCCAGCGTAACCAGAAGCGTCAGCCCGCGGAAACGAAGCACAACATCAAGCCAACGGCCATAAAGCGCGATCATGCCGTTGATACCGCGCTCGGTTGCGTTGGACAGACGCCCCCAAAAGCCGTGGTTTGCGGAGGGAGCGTGCGTATCCGTCAGCATCCGGGCGCACATCATCGGGACCAGTGTAATGGACACGATGGCGGAGATGACGATGGTGATCGACAGCGTCATGGCGAATTCGTGGAACAGACGCCCTACGACATCCTTCATGAACAGCAGCGGGATCAGTACTGCTATCAGCGAAACGGTTAGCGAGATGATGGTAAAGCCGATTTCGCCGGCACCCTTGAGGGCGGCAGTATAACGGTCTTCGCCAGCTTCGATGTAACGCGCAATGTTTTCGATCACCACGATGGCGTCATCGACCACGAAGCCTGTCGCAATGGTCAGGGACATCAACGACAGATTGTCGAGCGAGAAGCCAAGCAGATACATCGCCGCCATCGTGCCCACGAGGGACAGTGGGACCGAGAGGCTTGGAATGATTGTAGCGGGGACGTTGCGCAGGAAGACGAAAATCACGCCAACAACGAGCACCATGGCTAGGCCAAGCTCGTATTCCACATCTTCGACAGAGGCTCGAATGGTTGTGGTCCGGTCCGTCAGGGGTGTGATTTCAATACCGGGCGGCAGGTCCTGTTTGAGTTGCGGAAGAATGCGCAGAACATTGTCCACAACTCCGATGACGTTAGCGCCGGGCTGGCGCTGCACGTTCAGGATCAGGGCAGGTGTTCCATTCGACCATGCTGCAAGCTGGCTGTTCTCGGCGCCTTCTACAACGGTGGCGACGTCTCGCACGCGGATCGGACCATTGTTCTGATAAGCAATGACCTGATTCATCAACTGCGCCACGGACTGGATCTGCCCGTCGATACGAAGTGATGTCGAGCGCTTGGGGCCGTCAAAAGTCCCTGTCGGGGAGTTGACGTTGACGGTTGTGATGATGGTGCGCAGGGTGTCGATGGCGATGCCGTAGGAGGTCAGCTTCGGGATGTTGACCTGAATGCGATACGCCTTGCGATTGCCGCCAGACAGGGTCACGAGACCAACGCCGGAAATCTGACTGATTTTCTGCTCAAGACGCGTGTTGACGTAGTCTTCCACTTCCGGAAGCGGCATCGTTTTGGACGTGATGCCGAGTGTCAGAACGGGTGTGTCTGCTGGGTTGACCTTGGCGTAGATCGGGGGAGCAGGCAGATCCGTCGGGAGTAGGGACGTTGCGTTGTTGATCGCCGCCTGAACTTCCTGCTCCGCCACATCCATGGACATATCGAGGCCAAAACGCAGGGTAATGACCGATGCGCCGCCAGACGACTGGGAGGTCATCTGGTCCAGGCCGGGCATCTGACCAAGCTGCGTTTCAAGCGGAGCGGTGACGGATGTACTCATCACGTCTGGTCCGGCGCCCGGATAGGAAGTCGAGACCGTAATCGTCGGATACTCGACTTGCGGAAGCGCTGAAACAGCCAGAAAATGGTAGCCGAGCAGACCGCTCAGCAGGATGGCGAACATCAGGAGGCTGGTGGCAACCGGACGTTCGATGAACAGGCGGGACGGATTCACGGTCTTGCTGTTCCCTGTGAACGGTCAGTGAGTGCCAGCGGCATCGGGGGCAGAAGGATCATTGCTGTGCTTGGCAGCATCAGTGCTCTGCTGGCCGTTACTGTGGCGATGATGGGTTTCGGCCGTCTTGGCTTCTGCGGCAGCGGTCTGGTTGGTGGACGTATCCGGGATCGACACCTTCTGGCCAGGGCGCAGATGGCTGACACCGTCGGTCACCACACGGTCTCCAGCCTTTACACCGGAAAGGATGACGGCATTGCTGTCGTCGGTCTCACCCACCTTCACGGGGATGTCCTTCACCGTCATGTCTGGCTGGACGACGTAGAGGAACTGGCCGTCCGGACCGGTCTGGAGCGCATTGCCTGGAACAATCAGAGCATTATGCAGCGTCTTGACAAGCAGGTGTGCGTTGACGAATTCGTTCGGGAACAGGCGCTCATCTTCATTGGTGAAGATGCCACGCATACGGACCGTACCGGTTGACGTGTCGATCTGACTGTCCAGAGCCTTCACGGTGCCATCGGCGATTTTTTGGGTATTGTCGCTGTTCCAGGCTTCGACCGGAAGTTCACTGACGTCATGCAGCCGGTCAGCGACAGGGCCGATCTGATTCTGTGGAACCGTGAAGATAACGGAGATCGGTTCCATCTGCGTCAGGATTGTCAGACCTCCAGACTGGCCTGCGGCGACATAGTTTCCTTTATCCAGCACGCGGATACCGACGCGCCCATCAACGGGCGCAATGATGTGGCAGTACATCACGTTCAGTTCGGCATTGCGGACATTGGCTTCGTCGAACTTTACGGTGCCTTCCAACTGTTGAACTGTGAACTCCTGATCCCGTGCCGTCATGGCTGACGTGGAGTTTTGGCGGATCAGCTTCTGGTAACGCGCATTGTCCACGCGTGCCTTTTCAAGCTGGGCGCGATCTGCGGCGAGAGTGCCTTTGTATTGCGCCAGTGTCGCCTCATAGGGGCGTGGATCGATCAGTTCCAGTTCGTCGCCCTTCTTAACGTGCTGACCTTCTTGGTAATACACGTCCAGAATATGGCCGCTGACACGAGGGGTAATTGTGACGTTGGTGACGGGGACGACTGTGCCGAGAAGCTGAAGAACTACTGGCATGTCGCCGGTATGAACCGTGGCGACGGCGACCGGCTGGGTATCGCCGGATTGGCCCTTGTGTCCGCCTCCCGCATTCCTTCCGTGCGGACGGAGGACCGCAAAAAGAATCAGCAGGAGAACAAGAACGACGATCCCCCAGAGGAGCCAGCGCCGACGGGGACGTCGGGCGGAGGGAAGGGGCTGGGCGTTGCTGCTCTGGTGGCGGTCGCTGGAGCCGGCCGTCTGCTCGTCCATAATCGTTCTGTCTTTCCCGTACACTTGGATCCGGATGTGCTTGAGAAGGGCACCCGTTTGTCAGTCATTCTTCTATAGTGCAGGCTGTGCAACCCTGCCATGACAAGACCTTAAATCCTGTTCAGGTTTGGAAACGGATTTGAAACCATATGCCTTAACAGGCTGCTTTTTCAGGGTATTACTCTCTTGCTCCATTTCATGATCGCACCATATTCTTGAGGCAACCCTATGGTTCGCTGGTCGTTAGGATCAGGAACGGATCATATCCGGAGACAGGAGAGACACATGGCTGATACGACGACAACCAAGGCTGAGGGCCTTCTCGACGAAGCCAAGGGCAAGGTCAAAGACGGTATTGGTGGTTTGACCGGCGACACGGCAACGCAGGCTGAAGGCAAGTTTGACCAGCTTTCTGGTATGGCGCAGCAGGAATTCGCTGACCTGTATGATGAAGGTGAGACAAAGCTTGAGGCAGCCACCGCGTTTGTGCAGGATCGCCCGCTGATTTCCGTCGTCATTGCGACTGTTGTTGGAATCATTGTCGGTGGTCTGCTGTTCGGTCGTAAGAGCAGCTAATTTCGCGCACGCATGACTTCGTGTGTTAGAAGCCTTCCGGAGTAATCCGGGAGGCTTTATTTTTATGGACTGGTTTTACGAGAGCAATGGGCAACAGTCTGGCCCTGTTTCCCGTGAAGAAATTTTACGTCTGATCATGCAGCAGCGTATCCGGCCGGAAACACTGGTCTGGAATCCGTCGTTTGGCGATAGCTGGCGACCAGCTTCAGCTGCCGGACTGGTGTCCCCGTTGACCGGCTTTCTGAGGCCGAAGGCGGAAGTGTCGGAACACTGGGCCTGGGTGCTTCTGGTTGGCCCATGGCTCATGGGACGAATGACACTTTATATCATGGACTGGCGGCATGTTCCTGAGGCCGCTCGCATGAATACTAACGGCATCGTCGGGCTTCTGGTTCTGGGGTTGTTTTTTACAGCATTTACCCTGGATCGGAATGCTATCCGGGAAGCAGGAAATACACCGCCGGGTTTCTGGTGGTGGCTGTTTCTGCCTGGCTACTTCTGGCGTCGTCGTCAGGTTGTTGGGAAGGGGATGTCGTTGCTGGTCCTCAGTTTGGTTCTCCTGGTGTTCAACATTGGAGATACGATTGCCCGTTTTCCGGAAATCCGTGAGCAGGCGAGACATGCCCACCACGCATCAGGAACTGTTCAGTCAACGACGCCGGCGGAGGGAGATGGAGACCAAGAGAACCTCTGAAGCGGCTGGAAAGAGTCTTTCGGAACACACTTGACAGCTTAATCTGAAAAATAACCCATTTTTGGGCTTCCCTTTCGAGTCGCCATGATTCAAAACCGATTCGGTAGTCAGTTTATTGACCGGATCGGTCGGGGGAGCAGTTCAGGAATGCCAGATTATGCCCTTGAAGCCGCCCACGGAGGGCTGGTCGTCGGGATCGACGAAGTAGGGCGTGGTCCTCTGGCTGGGCCTGTGGTTGCTGCTGCTGTTGCTTTTACGTCCGAGCCTGATGAAAAACTCTCGGCTCTGCTTGATGATTCCAAGAAGCTCACGGCAAAGCGGCGCATGATCGCCTATGACCTGCTGATGCAGACGCCGGATATTCTGACGGGTATCGGCGCTGCCTCCGTAACCGAAATCGAAAAAATCAATATTGCTCAGGCCTGCCATCTAGCCATGCGTCGGGCATTGGACCGGCTTGGCCAGGTGCCTGACCTTGCTCTGGTTGATGGTAAGCACGCACCGAAGCTGCCTTGTCCCATCCAGATGGTGATCGGCGGAGATGGGATCAGTCTTTCCATCGCAGCAGCATCCATTATTGCAAAAATTACACGTGACCGCCTGATGGCCCGTCTTGCTGTTCGGCACGACGCGTATGGGTGGGAGCGCAATGCCGGTTACGGCACTGCCGTTCATATGAGCGGTCTGAAAATTCGGGGTGTCACGCCCCATCACAGGCGCGGATTTGCGCCGATCCGAAACATGATTGAAGCAAAGGCGCACGCAGCATGACCGGCGAACTTCCCGTGGACCAGATCCTGCGTGGTGAATGCGTGGAAACGATGAAGACCCTGCCGGACGGCAGCGTGGACTGCATCTTTGCCGATCCGCCATATAATCTTCAGCTTCGTGGCGAGTTGCGTCGCCCGGATGAGACGGTTGTCGATGGTGTTGATGACGCCTGGGACAAGTTCGACGATTATTCCGCCTATGACAAGTTCACGCGGGAGTGGCTGTCCGAAGCGCATCGTATTCTGGACAAGGATGGCACGATCTGGGTGATCGGCTCCTATCACAACGTGTTCCGCCTCGGTGCCATCCTTCAGGATCTTGGTTTCTGGATCCTGAACGACATTATCTGGCGCAAGTCTAACCCCATGCCGAATTTCCGTGGGCGTCGGTTTACGAATGCTCATGAGACAATGATCTGGGCGGCGAAAAGCCCGCAGAGCCGTTATCGGTTCAACTATCAGGCCATGAAGGCGCTGAATGATGATCTTCAGATGCGGTCCGACTGGTATCTTCCGCTTTGCACAGGCAATGAGCGCCTGAAGAACGAGCATGGCCTGAAGCTGCATCCGACCCAGAAGCCAGAAAGTCTACTGCATCGTGTTCTCGTGGCGTCCACAAATGTGGAAGATGTCGTGCTGGATCCGTTCTGCGGAAGTGGTACGACACCCGCCGTCGCCAAACGGCTGGGACGTCATTATGTCGGTATCGAGCGGCATCCTGATTATGTGAAGGCCGCGCGGGAGCGTGTGGCGCGTGAAGAGCGCCTGACGTCTGAGCAGATTGCTGTGACGCCAGCGAAGCGCGAGATGCCGCGTATTCCGTTTGGAAGCTTCGTGGAAACGGGTGTGCTGCCTGCGGGAACCGCTCTTTATGATCGTCAGAAACGCCTTAAGGCGACGGTGACGCCGGATGGAACGCTCGTGTCTGGCAATCAGCGGGGGTCCATTCACAAACTCGGTGCAACGCTAACGAATGCGCCGTCCTGCAATGGGTGGACATTCTGGTTCTTCGAGCGTGACGGGCAGATGGTGCCGATTGATATCCTGCGTCAGGAGAGTGTAGCCCTCCGAAACGTGGGCTGATTTTCCCCAGACGCCATCTGCAGCTTCAAGAGCTGTAGAGCTGCTTGTACGGCTTCTGAAACGTGTTTGGAGGTTACCTTGCACGTGAGCCGTACCCGGCCCTGCATGGGGGACGAAAATATTAAGTATGGTTGTGTTCGTCCGATCTCTCGGAACTGATGACGCATAGGCCGATGAATAAAAAAAAGCCGAAAGGAGAAAATTCCTTTCGGCTTTTTTTGTGTCTCTGAAAATGAAGGGATTAGCGACCGGCGAAGCCCAGGAAACCGGAAGCCGGATCAGTGCTGGCGCCCTTTTCGTCGAAACGGGGAGCAGCCTTCTTGCGGCTTGTGGTGGCAGCGCTGCCGCCGATTGTCAGATGGCCACTTCCACCCTTCATCTGAACGCCACTATCCTGAACGCTTGTTTCCAGACGGCCATCAGGATTGTAAGTGCGCATGGAGAGCAGCAGGAACATGATGTCGTTGCGATTCAGATCGATGGCCATGTCGAGGGGCGTCTGATCGAGAATGTTGTGCGCGTTCATGTCCGCACCGCGATTCAGGGCTTCCTTGGCCGCGTTCAGTGAACCGCGATTGACGGCATCAAACAGGGCCGTTGTCGGGTTCGTATCCGTACGGGCATGGCCGGCATCATCGTCGGATGCTTCAGCACCCGGCAATGCTGATGGAGGCGCTGCCCGCTTGGCAGCTTTGCGGGCCTCAGCCTTTTTGGCGGATTCCTCGGCTTCCTGTTCAGCCTCTGCGTCATCGGCGTCCTGCGCATGGGCAGAGTGCCAAGGCACGAAAATTGTCGGTGTGGCTGCCAGGGCGGCAATCAGCAAAAGGCGGGGAAGGGTCAGAGGCAGTCGCATAGGGTCAATATACTGCGATCTGAAGTCCTGTGCGAGTCTCCAGAATCGTCGTCCCCAACTTGTCACACGTCGCAACATCAGCGTCCTTCCCGCCACCAGCCAAGCCCAAGACATCCAAGAGCGAGAACAAGCGCGAGCCATCCAGGGATCAGGTCCTGGGTCCGCGTTTCTCCGGCGACAGCGGCCTTGCTGACGGGAAGGCCAATCCAGCCGGATCCAGACAAATCCTGTCCGGCCTGAACCTGTCGAAGATGCGGGATTGAAAGGCTTGCCCAGTTCTGGCTGCCGCCAGAGGCTTGGGCGATTGGTCCCATGACGGTCGCCGTTGCGCGGAGATCCTGCCGTTCCAGAACATCCTGAGACACGGGGCTTGCGAAAGCGACAAGGCCGTCTTGCCGGATCGTCCAGATTCCATTCCCACTGACGGGGAGCGTGCCAGTCCACAGTCCTTTTCCGCCCGTCATGGAGAGGGGTTGGGTCCGGCCATCCGGGAGTGTCACCATGGCCTGTGGTGTGATGGTCGTCTGGCCAAGAGCATGACGCTCGACAAGAAGTTGTCCATTTTCGATGCGCGCCGTCAGGCGATTTTCTTCAAGGTCTGGCTCTTTCATCAGCCAGTGGGACAGCCGACGGAGCAGTTCGGCCTGCGGACCGCCGCCGCCTTCGTCACGAGACCAGAGCCAGAGCTGATCAGACAGAAGCATGGCCACGCGGCCCTGTTCCACATGATCGAGTAGAAGAAGCGGAGAGCCGTCAGGTCCGCTCATCAGGTTCTGTCCATGAGACTGATCGACTTTGGCAGATCGATACCAAGGCCCCCAGTCGCTGCTGTTTCCAAGACCCGCGGTGACAGGATGCGCCTTACCAAGATCTGTCAGGCCGGGGCGGAAAGGCTTGGTGACGATCCCGTCTGTTGGGACATGAGCGGGAAAAACCTGCGCCAGTGTCGTGTCCTGCAAAGACCCGTCCTGCACGAATTCCGGACCGGCCGTGACAAGCAGGCCGCCTCCCTTGCGCACATAGTCCGCAATGTTGGTGAGATACTCTTCGGGCAGGATATTGCTGTTCCGAAAGCCATCAAGAATGATGAGATCGAAACTGCGAATCTTTTCCTGAAACAGTTCCCGAATAGGGAATGGGATCAGCGCGAGATCGGAGAGCGGTGTGCCGTCATCTGTATTGGGCGAGCGCAGGATGGTGAAGTGGACCAGATCAACAGACGGGTCAGCTTTCAGAAGGCGGCGCCAGACGCGTTCGCTCTGATTGGGTACTCCCGAAACCAGCAGGACGCGGAGCCTGTCCAGAACGCCACGGATCCGGATGACATCAGAGTTGTTGAGTTGTGAGGCTTCACCAGGAAGGGCGGAAACAGACAAGCCAACCAGCGTTTCGCCGGGATGCTGAACGGGGACAGTGATGTCCTGTGGCTGGCCGGTCTGGATTTCGCGTGTCGCAGGTTGGGCATCGCCAGCGCGAACAGTCAGCATGGCTGTTGCTGGTCCTAGTGTCCCCAGATCATCAACCTGAAGGCGAATGGTCGCGTTCTGCCCGACGATGGCATAGGGCGGCGTGCTGAGAATACGCAGTCTGCGGTCTGTTTCTTCTCCCTTGGCCGTCACAAGGAGATGCATCGGCAGCGTCTGCCCATTCGGGCCGTGGAAACGCGCAGGTAGATGCGCGGGCACGTCATGGTCCATCCCGTCCGTGACAACAATTGCACCGGCAAAGCGACCCTGCGGCAGGTCAGCATGATCCATCGCGTCGAACAGGCGTGTGCCGTGCCCGTTGCCTCCGGGAACGTCGACCCGGTGTAGAGTCAGGCCGGGGAGGTGGGCGGCATCCTGCATGATCTGGCTGGCTGTCTGATCAGCAAGTGCAGTTCTCTGGCCAACCTGCATGGAGGGAGAGCGATCCACGATCAGGAGCGCATCCTGAGGAACAGGCTTGAAAACCGGATGGAGCGAGCGCGGTCCAGCCATCCAGCCCAGAAGCACCAGAAGGGCAAGGGCGCGCCAGATCATCCCGCGTGCGCCACGGATGAAACCGTACACTGCGCCTATGGTAATGACGGCCGCGATCGTGATGAGCAGCCAGAGTGGCAGCATGGGGGCGAGATCGAACGTCATGGTGCGTCCTCCTCGTCTTCATCCGTACTGCCTGTGTTCGCTTGTCCGTCTGGATTGTCCTGTCCCAGTCGGCGCAGCATTTCAGGGTAGTGAGCCTGATCGCTCTTGTAGTTTCCAGTCAGGGCGTAGAGCACCATGTTGACCCCAAAGCGATAAGCCTGTGTGCGCTGGTCATCTCCGCCGGGCAGGACTGCATAAGGATGGTTGCCGGATGCATCGACGGCCCAGGCATGTGCCCAGTCTCCATTGCCGATAATGACCGGGCTGACGTCATCATTCGCCTCGTCCCCATTTCGGGCGACATAAACGGGCTGACCGTTGATCCGGCCGGGAAAACCGCTGTGCAAAAGATAGAAGGTGTGTCCCAGAACGTGTTTGTCCGACAGTTTGGCGAGGGGAGGAATGATCAGCCCATCCGTGACGCGTTTCAGAGCTGCCCGGACTGCGCCGCCTGACCCGGCATCCATATCCGTGCCTGCGCCCTGTTGATCGATCAGCAGGATACCGCCGTGATCCATAAAAGCATTGAGAGCCTTGGTCCGAGCAGCATCAGGTTGGGCATCTGCGGTAATGGGCCAGTAAAGCATCGGGTAGAACGCGAGATCATCCTTGCCGGGTGTTACGCCATCCGGATGGCCGAGAGCCGCTGAACTCCGCGCACTGGTATAATCGGACAGGCCCTGAAGGCCTTGTTTTGAGGCTTCATCCACATCGTCATGTCCGGTCAGAACATAAGCGAGACGGGTTTCAAGGGCTGCTGGTGGAGCTGAGGCCGGGAGGGCTGGGGGAGCACTGGCTGTCTGCGCCTGTGCCTGTGGCATGGCGATCAGAACCAGTATCGCAGCTATTGGTCCGAGCAGGCCGCGTCGTCTGAGAGACAGGGCAAAGTCTACGAGTAGCACCAGAAGTCCAGCCGCCAGAAGCCATGGCCCGATCGGCCGGTCTGGATGCGCGCCATCCGGTGTAATGCGCCTACCGAGCAGTGGTTCTTCATTGAGAAGAGCAGAGTGATTGGAAACATTGAGCGCGCGGGTGCCATGTGCGGGGCCGTACAGACCCGGAGGGTGGGTCACGCTGATGCTCGTCTTTGAAAGATCGTTCCCATGAATGGAGCGTGCGGCCTCAGGTGGCATGACGAGGCTGCCCTCGCTGTCGAGCATACGCCATGGAGCAAGATCGGTTGGTCCGCTTCCGGCCACACCGGCGGAACGTTCAATCAGGCGTTCCAGCATTTGTGGGAACAGCCCGGAAATGGGCAGGTTGGACCAGTCGGGAGAGGCTGTGACGTGGAACAGGACGATCTCCCCGTTTCCTTCCGTGCGGGCGGTGACAAGAGGTGTCCCGTCTGCCAGAGCGGCCCAGACATGATCCTGAAGGCCAGTTTCAGGTTTTGCCAAAACCTGACGAGAAACTGTGACATCAGCAGGAATAGTCAGATCAGCAAAAGGCGAAGAGGCCGGAAAAGGCTCCAGGGCCTGCGGTTTTCCCCAGGACATGGGGCCGCCAAGCTGACGCATCCCATTCATTAGGGGGACGGGAAGGAGCGGATCGGCAGAAGATGTGTCCTGCTGGGAGGATGGCTCTGCGGCAAGGCCGGGGCCAGCAAAGCGGATCAGCATTCCCCCGTGGCGAACCCAGTCCATAACACGCTTGCGGGTCTGGTCGCCGGACAGCGCGCCATCCGTTGCGACCAGAACGGAAAGGGACGAACCGAGCAATGCATTCGCGTCGCCGTTATGACGCTCCGACATTGTGTCGAGGGCGTGGTTCAGGAAGAATGCCGAACCGATAAGAGGGGTGGTATCGCCCGGTGTCTGTAGCAGGCCGACCGGGCGGCGATGACCGGCATCACCCAGCAGAACGGTTGTAGCTGGTCCTGTCATACCTTCGAGCGTAAAATGATCGAGCTGGTTTCGTAGAAGAGCTGGGAGTGCGAGGGTTTTGTCCTCGCCAACCTGTGCGGGGAAGGCAGCAAGCGTGCCTCCATTGGCGGCAACCGCGCGAATCGTGACAGTGCGGGAAGGGCAGTTCAGGCCTTCAGCTTTGGCGTGAAGAGCGCCGTCGGAATTAGGGCCTGCCGACAGACGCAGGATATCGCATGCGTTCCAGCGCATATCCTGTACGGAGCGTGATTTACCTAACGCTGCCTGAAGGACGGCATCATCGGGGGATGCAAGCCCATCAGACAGAACGACGACATGCTTGTCAGACAGATCAACTCTCTGGAGCAGGTCTGCAAGTCCAGCGCGATCCACGGGCCAGGAGTGTGCGTGCAGATGCTCCAGATGTTCGGACAGGGCGTGTCTATCCTGTGTCGTGAACGGTTCAGGCATGGCGCCATCTGAAGATCGGGCGGCATGAACGATGGTGACGGGGTTGCCATTGCGAAGAGCGGTTTGCCCTAAAGACAAGGCCGTCGCCACACGTTCATTCCAGTGCGGGATGGATGCCCACCCATCGTCGAGAACGATCAGGAGGGGGCCGTTCGTTGTGTCACTCGTGTGTGGAATAAAAACTGGTCGGGAGAGGCCAAAAATAACGAGGGCAACCGCCGCAATCCGCAGGATGAGCAGCCACAATGGTGAGCGCGCTGCATCTTCACGCCGGGCTGTCAGTCGCTTGAGTAGCAGCAGGGAGGGAAAGGTTTTTTCCTGCGGGGCTGGCGGCGTGGCGCGGACGAGCCACCACAGGGCGGGGAGCGCCAGCAGGCCCAGAAGCAGAAGCGGGGACAGGAAGATCATCGGCCGCCTCCCATGGCAAGATGTAGGGCCAGAAGCGCCGGGAGCGGGTCCTGTGAGGTGTCATGCATGATGCAATCCGCGTGAAGACGGCCTGCGCTGCTTTGAAGAGCGGCGAGATGCGCGGACATGGCCTGTTCGTAAGCTGGCCCGAGGCTTTCCAAGGCAGGAAGGGTCAGAACGCCCCCTTCAAGTCCGGAAAACCGGATGCGTCCCTTCTGGTCGAGGGAGCGCTCACCGGGATCGAGAATACACAGCAGATGCGTCCGGACCGGCCGGTTGGCGCAGTGCTTGAGAACGGCATCAATCCGATCTTCTTCCCACAGAAAATCACTGATGAGGACGAGATCTGTTTGCGGCGGAATACCGTCCAGAGGGGGGAACTGTGGTTCATCTGGTGAGGAATGGAGAAGGGCTTCACCAAGGCGACCCAGCACCTGACGGCCAGCGAATGTGCGTCCCGCTTCCGGCCCCGTCAAAAGCCCGGCCTTTTCCCCCCCTCTGAGTGCGGCACCAGCAAGGGCCAGCGTGCAGAGTTGGGCGCGTTCGCGTTTGGTGGGAAGCGTGCCCGCAGAGCGCCAGTTCATGGACGGAGACGGGTCGCACCAGACCAGCAGGGACTGTGTGTTTTCCCGCTCCCGTTCCCGCACCCAGAAGGTGTTGTCAATCGGGGAGCGGGCGGATTGCCGCCAGTCGATGGCGGTTGCGGGTTCTCCGGCATTGTAGGGCCTGAACTGCCAGAAGTCTTCGCCGCTGCCAGCCCGTCTGCGTCCATGCGTGCCAACCTGAAGGCTGGCGGCAATTTTTTCGGCATGCAGAAGAAGGGTCGGCAGGGCTAGACGCTCTGCCGGGGCGGTCATGGACTCTGAGGAGCGGCTGTTCTTGCGGGAGAACAGACCGCGGAGCGCTTCGGTGGGACTTTTCACGGGGTTCAGAGGATCGTCTGGGCCTGTTTGCGGATCAGGGCTTCAACCGTCACGCCAGAAGCTCTTGCACCGAAGCCAAGCCCGATACGGTGAGACAGGACCGGCTCGGCCAATGACACGACGTCATCAAGGCTTGGTGCCAGACGACCGTTCAGAAGGGCGCGGGCGCGGGTGGCGATCATGAGGGCCTGTGCGGCACGTGGACCTGGTCCGAAGGAAACGGCATCCCGCACATCAGCGGACGCAGAAGCATCTTCAGGGCGCAGGGACCGTGTCAGGGCCAGAATGGCATCGACGATCTTGTCTCCCACGGGCAGGCGACGAACCAGCTTCTGGGCAGCCAGAAGGGTTGTTGCGTTCATCAGGGTTGGTGTGTGTGCTGTTGTGGCGCCCGTGGTTTGCAGAAGCATCTGGCGCTCTGCATCCCGGCTCGGGAAATCCAGCGGAATACGAAGCATGAAACGGTCGAGCTGGGCTTCGGGCAGCGGATAGGTGCCTTCCTGCTCAATCGGGTTCTGGGTCGCGAGAACGTGGAAAGGCGACGGCAGAACGTAATCCTTGCCACCCTGTGTCACGCGGTGTTCGGCCATGGCCTGTAGAAGCGCGGACTGGGTGCGCGGGCTGGCACGGTTGATTTCGTCGGCCAGAACAAGTTGTCCAAAGATCGGGCCGGGCAGGAATCGGAAGGCCCGCTGTCCGTTGACGTCCTGATCCAGAATCTCCGCACCTGTAATGTCGGACGGCATGAGGTCAGGCGTGAACTGGATGCGGGTCGCATCAAGGCCCAGCACGCGGGACGCTGTATTGACGAGAAGTGTCTTGCCGAGACCGGGTGCACCCATCAGAAGCGCGTGACCGCCAGAAAGGATCGTGACGAGAACCTGCTCGATCACACGGTCCTGTCCCAGCACAATTCCGCCAATAGCCTGATGGACATCGCGGAGAACGGGGGCCAGACGGTCGGCCTCGGCCACATCCGCTTCGCCCTGGAGGGTTCCGGCGGAGGCGCCGGTAGAATAATGCTGCTCGCTCATATCACCAGTCTGACAGGTGTGGGGGTTTCATCAAGGCTCGATTGCACCCAACTTGGTGTGAGAAGAGAAGTTTTCATTTTAACCGGAGGGAAAATTGAGCGCGCATGATTGTCGGGATGCCTCCCGATCAGACGTTTTCCCCGCGACAGGGGCATCCGAAACCATTTCTGACGCAGGCCAAGGCAAGGGTGTGCGCCAGTTACCCTTTCTGATCCGTCGGGATGGAACATGGCTCTATCGCGGTTCTCCGGTAACGCGGAAAGCGATGCTGTGCATATTTTCGTCCATGCTGACCCGGGATGCGGAGGGCACGTACTGGCTGAAAACACCGATGGAAAGCGGTGTTATACAGGTGGAGGACGTGCCCTACATTGCCGTGGAAATGGACTTCAAAGGAAGCTGTGGGCGGCGTCAGACGCTCTGTTTCCGAACGAATATGGATGAACTTGTCTGCGTAGGGCCGGACCATCCGATCTCCTGTGACTGGGATCGGCCCGCTGATGACTGCGGTTCTATTCCTTATGTGCATCTGAGAGACGGGGAGGGCGATTTTCCGATCCTTGCACGAATCAGTCGCTCTGTTCATTTCGAACTCGCGGCGCTGGCCGTACCGGGGCATGCGGAAGGCAAACCCTGTCTGGGCGTCTGGAGTCAGGACTGTTTTTTCCCGCTTTCACGTCAGCCATGAAAGAGGCTTCGGGACTTCTGGCCCGCGTGAAGGATCGACGCGGTCTGGATGAGGTGTGGCGTTTGTTGCCAGAGGCACGACTGGTTGGTGGGTCCGTGCGGGATCTTCTGCGTGGTATGCCGGTTCATGACCTTGATATGGCAACCCCTGACTCTCCTGAAGATGTCCTGCGTATTCTGAAATCCGCAGGGGTGAAGGTTGTTCCCACCGGATTGGCGCATGGCACAGTGACGGCTGTGATCCGAGGGGAACCTTACGAAATTACAACCCTGCGCCGTGATGAAGAGACGGATGGCCGACATGCTGTTGTTTCCTGGACGGGAGATTGGGCTGAGGATGCGGCGCGTCGGGATTTTACGATCAACGCCATGTCGCTGGACCGGCATGACGTCCTTCATGACTATTTCGGTGGTTTAAAGGATCTTGCCGATCATCGTGTTCGGTTTGTCGGAGAAGCAGGACGACGGATCGAAGAAGATGCGTTGAGGGCGCTCAGGTTTTTTCGGTTTGACGCCCGATATGGCCATGGGGAGCCTGATGCGGAGGCCTGTCAGGCGATTTCGGAACGGCTGGATCTGATTGATGCGTTGTCGGCCGAACGCATTGCTTCTGAACTTCTGAGAATTCTGACCGGGCCACGGGTTGTGGAAACGCTTTCCGTTATGAAAGACGTGGGACTTCTGGCGCATCTTGTCCCCGCTTCGGATATTCAGGCGTTGCACAGGCTTCTGGTGTGTCAGTCTCCTGAAGACGCGCTTCTACGGTTGTTTGCGCTTTGCCATGCAGACTGGAGTGATCTGGGGGAACGATTGAGACTGTCGAATGCGGATCGTGACCGCCTTCGGCAGTATGGTGAAAATACGCCTGTTCTTGATCCGGCCATGCTGGAGGATGATCTCCGTCGGGCTCGGTTTCGGCAGTATCTTCCTGTTCTTCTGGATAGAAGCTGGTTGACGCAGGCTTCTGTTCTCGGTGTGCCGGACAAAGGGTGGGATCGTCTGAGGACGCATTTGCAACAAATATCCCAGCCGGTTTTTCCATTGACTGGGCAGGATGCAAAAGATGCCGGATTACTGCCGGGACCTATCATGGGAGCCTGGCTGAAGGCCGGGCAATCCTGGTGGCTGGAACAGGGCTGTCGGCCTGACAGGAAGGCCTGTCTTATGCATCTGGCGGGAGCCTCCGAACTACGGGAAAAATCAGACTAAAGCCGTCTTGTTTCGCAGTTTTCAAGAGGCCTGCTAAACCCCCACGCATGAGCAGAAAGACAGCCCTTGATACAGATAGCCAGATTCTGATCCGCAGGATCTGGCGGGACGAAATGCGTCGTCACGTTCGTCAGATCGTGACGGTCATTGTACTGACCGTTTTGATGGCCAGTTTGACCGCGCTGTACCCGGTCGTCATCAAGCGTGCCGTGGACATGTTCGCTGCGCAGGACCCTCGGATTTTGTATCAGGTTCCAGCGCTGGTCGTGATTGTGACCACACTGAAAGCAGCTTCCCAGTATGGGCAGACGATTGCCGTTCAGGGACTTGTTCTGACGGTGATCCGCGGGTTGCAGTCCCGCATGTTTAGACATTCTCTTCAGACCGATGTGTCGCGCATTGAGCGCGAAGCACCTGCCCAGTGGGCTGCGCGCTTTACAACGGATGCCGTTTCCATCCGTGAAGCCATGGTGCGTGTTGTGAATGCGTTGGGTGATGCCGTGACGGTTGTGGGCCTGGTGGCCGCCATGATCTGGGCTGACTGGGAACTGAGCCTTATTGCGTTGGTGTTGTACCCCGTAGCAGCTGTCCCAATTCAGAAGCTGGGCAAGAAAGTGCGCCGGGCCTCTGGTGGGATGCAGGAGCAGATTGGTGAAACATCTGCACTTCTGAATGAAAGTTTTGCGCTGGCACGTCAGGTGCGGATTTATCGCATGGAAGACCGTGAGAGCAGCCGTGTCGACCAGTCGCTGGATCTGCTGCACACCGCGTTTCTGCGCATTGCAAAAGGGCGCGCGCGTGTTGATCCTGTTCTGGAAGTTCTGGGCGGAACGGCTGTGGCTGTTGTTTTGGGGTTCGCGGGCTGGCGTGCGGCCATGGGCGGGGCAACACTTGGAGACTTCACGGCGTTTATCACCGCTCTCCTGACTGCCGCCCGGCCTATCCGTGCGCTTGGGTCACTCAACACGGCAATGCAGGAAGGCCTTGCTGGACTGGCGCGTGTTTTTGCCGTCATTGATGAGCCGCCTGCGGTTACTGATCGTACGGATGCCGTATCTTTGCCGGGCGGCAAGGGGCATCTTGTTTTCGAGCAGGCATCCTATCAGTACGAGGATGGTCGGGTGGGGCTGGCTGGTCTGACGCTTGATGTACAGCCAGGCCAGACTGTGGCTCTCGTTGGGCCGAGCGGAGCAGGAAAATCAACGGCACTGTCCCTGATACCGCGTCTACATGATGTGTCGGGTGGGCGTATTCTGCTTGAGGGGATCGATATCCGGGATGTGCAGGTGGCGTCTTTGCGGGATGCGATTGCGTATGTCAGTCAGGATACCACCCTGTTTGATCTTTCGCTGATCGAAAATATCTGGATTGGTCGACCGGATGCGAGCCGTGAGGACGTAGAAGCGGCCTGCCGGATGGCGGCTGTCGATTTTGCGGACAATCTTCCGCATGGTCTGGAAACACGCGTTGGTCCAGGGGGGCGCCGTCTTTCGGGGGGGCAGAGGCAGCGTGTAGCACTTGCACGTGCTCTTCTGCGTGACCCCCGTGTTCTGCTTCTTGATGAAGCAACAAGTGCTTTGGATTCAGAAAGCGAATCCCGTGTGCAGGGGGCGCTTGCGGCTCTGCGGACCGGACGCACCACAGTGATTGTAGCGCATCGTCTTTCGACGGTTCAGTCCGCAGATGTAATTGTTGTGATGGATGATGGCCGGGCTGTAGAGGCAGGGTCTCATGCGGAGTTGCTGAAAAAAGACGGCCTTTATGCCCGGTTGGTGCGCAGCCAGTCGCTGGAAGCAGCCTGATAGAGGGTTTTGAGTTCCGGCAGGAGTTTTTCGTAAAGCTCCTGTTTGAAGCCCAGATTGCGCTGAAGCAGGTCTTCCGGTTCTATCCATTCCCAGAGATCAAACTCTGCAGGAAGATGTAGATCCAGCCGGATGTCGCTATCTGTTCCCTCAAAACCGAGAACAAACCATTTCTGTGTCTGCCCGCGGTATTTCCCTCCCAGAGCCCGGCCGATCAATTCTGCTGGTAGATCATAAGCCAGCCACTCGCGGCGTTCTGCCAGGACTGTTGCCCGTGTGCAGCCTGTTTCTTCTGCGAGTTCACGCAAGGCGGCAGTCCGAGGGTCTTCTCCTTCGTCTATGCCACCTTGTGGGCATTGCCAGATCTCTCCCGGCAGATCTGCACGTCGGGCGACAAACAGCTTTCCGTCCCGGTTAAAAAGGGCAACCCCAACATTGGGACGGTAAGGAAGATTGGAAAAATCGGTCATAGGGGAGCCGTCTGAATATCTTTGGGCTGTGCCGAGGCCTGTTCGCCCGTTGCACCATTGTCTGCCAGTGCGGAAGGAGGAACGAGAACAAAGCGGTTTGCAACGGGGCCACTGAGCCAGCTTGCAAGACGATCGATCGCTACGGGCGTCAACGGACCAACCATCAACAGGATATGTGTGGGTTTTGTACCGTCTGGAAGCAGGGCGGCAAGCTGTGCATCAAGCGTTGCGGCATCGGTGTCACCGTTGATCCATGCCGTCGCAGTCATGCCCCGGATATGACGGTCTTCCTGAGGTGATCCGCTAAGGTAAAGCAGATCATGGCTGGCGATGATGTCTTCAATCGGATGGAAACCAGGCGTGGTGGCAAATCCTCCACCCGGTTGGCTGTCTCCGGCTTCCGAAGTATCCGTCAGGCCCGTTGCGCCTTCTGCGCGGGACAGGCACCAGTCCAGCTCACGGCGATCATCGGCTTCGGAATTGCCATTGCCCAGTGCGTGCGGGCCTTCATCAACGTTTTCTGGATGAGCGCTCTGCATCGGCAGCGTGACAAAGATTTCCCGATGGGCTGCGTGGGCACGCGCCAGAACATCCGGCAGATTGCCAATATAAGGCGATACGCCAACGGCAACCGGGGCGGGAATGCGTGAAAACACATCGTAGGTCATGGCATCTGAATAGCCAAAGCCCTGAAGCACGATGGCAAGGGCCGTCTTCCCGGATGCTGTGATTGAATCCAGATCGAAAGTAGGTGTTTGGGCAATCGGCGGCGGCATCTGCGGAGATTTGATCGCTGGCGCCGATGGAACCGGAGCTGTGACAGGAACAGGTTTAGGTGCGGATGTATTCTGCGCCTTCTCGACTGGTATCACGGGCGGCCGCACTGAATGATTATCGGCCACCGCATCCGGTTGATGAGCACCGGGGGCGGCTGGTTGGTTCTTTGCCGTGCGTACTGGTGCGGAGGGCTGGCTCTGATGCCAAAGCATCAGAGCTGCTGTTGTGCCACCTACAAGAACAAGACCCCAGAACGCGACCAGAAGGCGTCCGATAACGGGAAGACGGCTCCAGAGCCCGGGGGAGCGGGGTGAAGCGGGACGGTTCTGCACGATCTGGACTGTCCTTCTGGTTTTATGAGTTTAGTGCGCCGGAGGGGTAGCCGGTGCGGACTTCTTGTCAGTTGGAGGCGCCTTGACTTCGGTGGCCTGTTCAATGGCAGGAGCCGGGTTCGAAATGCCTGCCATGGCATTCACGACCTTGATTGCCTGCTGAAGCTGGAAGTCCGTTGCGGGTTTCGTCAGGTCAAACTTTGGCCAATCCGCAGGGGGCGCCTTCGGAATGGATTTGGAAATTTCCGGAAGGTCTGTGCGGGGCGTCTCGGTCGTGCGGTTACCGCCCACATTCGTCAGGATATGGGACAGATCAGCCTCACGATAACCGTAGCCATCGTCATCCTTGGTTTCTGCGACAGTAATATCAGGCGTAATGCCCAGTCCCTGAATGGAACGGCCGGATGGCGTATAGTAACGGGCTGTTGTCAGGCGGACAGCGCCTTGATCGCCGATCGGGATCAGCGTCTGGACGGACCCCTTGCCGAACGTCTTTTCGCCAAGAATGACCGCACGGCGATGATCCTTCAGGGCACCGGCAACGATTTCGCTGGCTGAGGCAGAACCGCCATTTGTCAGGACAACGATCGGCAATCCGTTGGTGATGTCCGTTCCCTTGGCATCCCAGCGCTGGTTGTTCTCCGGGTGACGTCCACGGATGGAGACAATCTCGCCTTCCTTGATGAAATCATCGGAGACGGCGATGGCCTGATCGAGCTTGCCACCAGGGTTCGACCGCAGATCCAGAATAACGCCCGTCAGCTTGTGGGCAGGGCTTTTGGCGGCTTCTGCTTTCAGCTTATCGAAAGCCGTATGCATTGCGCCTTCAAGGTCGTCATCGAATTCGGTCAGGCGGATATAGGCCGTGCTGCCGTACAGGGCGGACCGGACGATCTGAACGTGAACGATTTCGCGCTTCATATCGAAAGTCAGGGTCTTACCTGTCTTTGGGCGCACGACGGTCAGGCTGATGGAGGTTCCCGGATCACCACGCATTTTGCGGACGGCCTGATCGAGCGTCAGGCCGTCAATGCTCTTGTGGTCGACCATGGTGATGAAATCACCGGTCTGGATGCCAGCGCGCGCAGCGGGGGTGCCGTCGATCGGCGAAACCACGCGGACATGCCCGGATTCTGCTTGAACCTGAAGACCAAGGCCGCCGAATTTGCCGGAAATCTCGGTCTGCATGTCCTTGAACTGGGCAGCCGTCATGTAGGACGAATGCGGGTCCAGTTCTCCGACCATGCCATCAAGCGCGTTGTTGATGAGGTCTTTGTCCGAAACCGGATGAACGTATTCGGCCTTCACGACGTCCATGACCGTCCCCAGGAGGGTCAGGAGACGAACGGTTTCAGCGCTGTTGTCATGAGAGACGTCGCGGGCGAGGGCGGCGGTAGGGAAAGTGCCAGCGGACCCGACGAGACGCAGTGCGCCCGGTCCGACAGCCAGTCCGGCCAGAAAGGCGGTGCCCAGCAACAGGCCAGTACGGAACTTCATGTGATCTCCATCCTCGGGAACGGGCGTGCTTCCGGCGTCTCTTGCTGTGTAGGACTAGCGCGAAACGGGTTGCCGAAATGTTAAGACGTGATCTTACAGTGTCCTGTCCTGTCAGAAAACAGGGTCAGAGAAACGGAGCGGGGCTGACGATCTGTGCGCCATGGCGCAACTGGACGAAGAGCAGGCCGTCAGAGGCGGGCATTTGCCCAAGTGTGGCGGCTTTTCTAACGCTTTGGCCGCTCGAAACTCCCAGAGAGCCGAGGCCGGAGAGAACAAAGCGATAATTCTGCCCGCAATCCAGGATCAGCATCTGCCCGAAGGACCGGAAAGGACCGGAAAAGACGATTCGTCCGCTGCAGGGGGCCTGTACGGCGGCGGATGACGCTGCTGCGTAAGTGATGCCAGTAGCGGGACCAGCCTCTGTGTCCTGTCCCCAACGGACGGCGACATGTCCCGAAACCGGGGCATGTCCGCTGCCGGAAGAGACGCCATTGCCAGCTGACAGGGCTTTCGCCTGCGCGCGTGCCTTGCGGGCCTGCTCCATCTGGTGCTGCTTTGCCAGCGCACGGGCCTCTGCCTCAAGTTCGGCTTTGGCCTGTGCTTCCTGCCGGGCGATGGTTTCGATTTCAGCTGAAAGATCAGCAGACGCTTTCATGGCTTCGGCGACAGCGGATCTGGCGCGTTTTGCAGCCTGATCCGAAAGCGTTTCCTGGCGGGCCGCGACCTTTGTTCTGGCCGCTGCGACATCGCGCTGGTGTGTCTGGGATTTCAGGAGACCATCCAGTTCTTTCTGACGGCTATCAAGCGCGTCTTCGACTGTTTGGAGTTCGTTCTGTTTTGCCTGAAGATGCGCGGCCCGCTGCTGGGTCAAGCGTGAGAAACCGCCTAGAATAGACAAGGCTGTTACGCTGTCTGTTGCGGCGGAGGGTGAGGCGAGAAGCGCGGCATCAGGCGCAATGGACAGGCGGGCTGCAACGGGCAAAAGAGGCTGCAAGGCCTCGTTTTCGCGGGCAATATCCTGCCTGATACTAGCCTGTTTCTGTTTCAGATCATCAATTTCCGCGTTCAGAGTGTCGATACGGGAGCGTGTTGTCTGAACGGCTGTCTGTGCTGTGCGTGTCTGTGCGGCAAACGCGACTTTGCGGGCATTGTCCTGAAGCGCTTTCTGTTGCGCCTGAGTGGCCGCTTGCTGTCGCGCGCGTAAAGTGGCTGCTTCCTGCGCCTGCTGGGCTTCAAGCGCTTTTCGGGCGGCCTGCGCTCGCGCAAGCGCTTGTTGTCCCGCGCTGGCAGCAGATGAATGGTGAGTATGCGCGGCGGCTCGATGATGGGCGTGATCTGCCGGAGAGGCCGCCATCAGCCATGGCGAGATCGCCAGAGCCAATGGCAGCAGTCTGGCTGGATCAGACGTTTTCAAGCAGGGAAACGCCGGTCATGGCTGCGGGCTGAGGCAGGCCGAGGAGCGCAAGAAGGGTCGGAGCCAGATCGGCAAGGCGTCCGTCATGGATGGTTTTGCCTGTGGCGTGAGCCAGAATGACTGGAACGACGTTGAGGGTATGGGCCGTGTGAGCACCGCCGGTTTCGGGATCGCGCATGGTTTCGCAGTTGCCGTGATCCGCAGTGACGATCAGTGTTCCCCCCGCGCGGGTAATAGCGTCGTTGATACGGCCAAGGCCCTGGTCAACTGTTTCGCAGGCCTTGATGGCCGCCGGAAGGGAGCCGGTATGGCCGACCATGTCCGGGTTGGCGAAGTTCAGGATGATCATGTCGAACCGGCCTGAGTCGATGGCTTCCACAGCGCGATCTGTCAGTTCAGGAGCCGACATTTCCGGTTGCAGATCATAGGTGGCGACTTTTGGAGACGGGACGAGGATACGCTCTTCACCCGGAAGCTGGACCTCTCGACCACCGTTCAGGAAGTAGGTGACGTGCGGGAATTTTTCCGTCTCGGCCATGCGCAGCTGGGCCTTGCCGGCTTTGGACACAACGTCTCCCAGAAGATCGTCGAGGGGGATCTTCGGAAAGAGGACCGTCATGTATGGGGCAAGATGGTCAGAGTAGCGCGTCATGCCACTGACGGCGGCGAAATTGATGCGTCGACCGCTTTCGTAACCGTCAAAATCCGGCACGACCAGAACATCCAGAAGCTGGCGGATACGGTCTGCGCGGAAGTTGCAGGACAGGATGCCGTCGCCGTCCTTCATGCCTGCATAATCGCCAAGAACTGTCGGGACGACGAATTCGTCTCCCTTGTTCTCTGCATAGCTGGCTTTGAGAACGGAGAGGGCATCGTCTGCATGCTGGCCCTTGCCGTCCCGGATCGCATCGACGGCCAGTTTGACGCGTTCCCAGCGACGGTCACGGTCCATGGCGTAATAGCGTCCGCTGATTGTGGCGACCTGCACACTTTCGGGGAGTTCGCCCAGCAGGGCGGGGATGTAGTCCTGACCGGACTGAGGGGCGGTGTCGCGGCCGTCACTGAAAATGTGCAGTGCCACAGGAACACCAGCCGCGCTGACGATTTTGGCGAGTGCAAGGACATGGTCCTGATGGGCATGAACACCGCCGGGGGAGATCAAGCCCATGAGATGGCAGGTGCCGCCGGAGACTTTCAGAGCGTGGATGAACTCTTTCAGAGCCGTATTTTCAGCGAGGGAGCCGTCACGGGCGCTTCGCGAAATGCGCGGGAGTTCCTGCATGACAACGCGTCCAGCGCCGATATTCAGATGGCCGACTTCCGAGTTGCCCATCTGGCCATCAGGCAGGCCGACGTCTTCGCCACAGGTTTTGAGAAAGGCATGAGGGGAGTTAGCCCAGAGGGTATCGAAGGTTGGTGTGTTGGCCAGTCTCACCGCGTTATCGGAATTCTCCTCACGCCAGCCGAACCCGTCCAGAATGACGAGCATGACAGGGCGGCGGGGGGATGAAGCGGTGGAGGACATGGCTGTTTCCTGTCTTGCGGAAGGAGGAAAGAAGAGAGGGCCATTATGTCACCTTTCCCCACAAATGCGAACGCCCGCCGGAGAGGCGGGCGTTGCATGTCTCATGACAGTGACGTGAGCGTCAGATCTTGTCGACACCCTTTTTGACGGCGTCCTTGACGTCGCCTTTGGCTGTCTGGGCCTGACCCTTGAGGTTCTGGACGACGCCTTCACCTTCAAGCTCTTCGTCATTCGTGACACGACCAACTTCTTCCTTGATCTTGCCGACGACCTTGTTGGTAGCACCTTTGATTTTGTCTTCGATGGAGCTCATGATGATCTCCTCCTGAAAAAGAGTTACGGACTTCAAACGGCTCTCGGCAGAAGAAGTTTCGGTCGCAGCTTCAGATATGCGTGACAAAAGGGGATGTGGCTTCCATATATCGGAAACTGAAAACCTCAGATTTTCTGGAGACTGACCATGACCCAAGGCTGCGGTCCCGTTAAGGGCGCCAATGGTGGCGGATGTGGTGTTGGCCTGACGCCGGAGCAGCGCCGTATTCTGCTGGAGCATGGTACCGAATATCCCGGTTCCAGCCCGCTGAACGATGAAAAACGTTCTGGAATTTACGCCTGTGCCGGGTGCGGCCGTGAGCTGTTTTCGTCCGCGACGAAGTACGCAAGCGGAAGTGGGTGGCCATCGTTTTTCCAGCCACTTGAAGGCGCTGTTGAAACGACGCGGGATGGGAGCCATGGAATGGTTCGCACGGAAGTGCACTGCGCGAACTGCCTGGGGCATCTGGGGCATGTATTTCCCGATGGGCCACCGCCCACGGGATTACGGTATTGCATGAACGGTCTGGCGCTCGATTTTCGCCCGGCCGCAGGAGAAAAAGCATGAGTCAGGCGCTGCCGCCTATCGTTCTCGACCATCCGCTGGTGCGCCACAAGCTGACCCGTCTGCGTGATAAGAATACATCCACAGCGGGCTTTCGTCGCCTGACCCGTGAACTCAGCCTGCTTCTGGCATATGAAGCCACGCGTAATCTGTCTCTTGTGCCGCGTCAGATCGAAGCACCAAGCGGGTTCATGGAAGGTGAGGAACTGGACGGCAAGAAGCTCTGCTTCGTCTCCATTCTGCGTGCCGGTAACGGCCTTCTGGATGGAATGCTTGATCTCGTGCCGTCTGCGCGTGTCGGTCATATTGGTCTTCGCCGGGACCATGAGACGCTGGAAGTCAGTGAATACTACTTCAACATGCCGAGCGATGTTCCGGGGCGGACCTGCATTGTTCTGGATCCGATGCTTGCAACGGGCCATTCAGCCGCGGCGGCTGTCATGCGCGTCAAAGAAGCGGGAGCGATTGCGCCTGTTTTCGCCTGTCTTCTGGCCGCTCCGGAAGGAATTGCTCACATGACGGAGCTGCATCCGGATGTGCAGGTCGTGACGTGTTGTGTGGATCAGAAGCTCGATGAGCACGGCTATATTGTCCCGGGTCTGGGAGATGCTGGCGACCGTCTGTTCGGGACCCGCTAATAGACGCAAATGTTTGGCACACGCGCTTGTGTGCTGAATGTTATGCCGTTTTGTGGCCGGTTATGGATGATCATCCTTTTCTCGGGAGTTTCATCCATGACCGCCTACGCTGTTTTCATTCGCGACAAACTGACAGATCCCGCTGAATTTCAAGCGTACTCAGATACGGTTGGAGAGACCTTCAAGGGCCATCCTGCCAAAATTCTGGCTGCTTACGGAAAGCAGGAAAAGCTTGAAGGTATTGAGCCGGACGGTGTGGTCATTATCGAATTTCCGGATATCACTTCTGCCCGCGCCTGGTACGACAGCCCGGAGTATCAGGCTGCTGCAAAGCACCGCTGGAAAGCCGCGTCTTACAATGTTGTTATTGTAGAGGGCGTTTGAGCTGTTGCTCTAAATCGTGAAATCAACGTGTTCAATGTGATTGGGGACGGCAATATTTTTGCCGTTCCTGCGGGCAGGGACGTAACGCATACGTTGCACGAACTCTAGCGCCGAGGCGTTAAAGTGGGGGTTGTTCGACTTCGCGATGTGACAGTTTGAGGGAGTGCCTGCTTCGCTGATGTCGCAGGAGACTTCAGTCTTGGCAGTTTCACCATGTTCAAAGGCTTCAATAGGATATTCTGGCGTCCCTGCGCCGGGCTTCAGCTGAAGATCCGAGTTTTCTGGAAGATTGGGGCTGCCAGCGAGCATGAGGCCTGTGGCGGCAGCTAGTATGAAAGAATACATGAGTTTTCAGTCTCTGCGTACGATGTAATGCCGGGACAGATCGGTCTCGATCTGTTTGGCATGTTCCGTATCGCGGGCTTCAATCATTACGACCAGCTCTGCCGTTTGGACGGATGGGGAGGCAAACAGACGGTGATGGGACACTTCGATGATGTTTCCACCGTAATTGCCAATCCGGGCCGAAATATCGGCCAGCATGCCGGGCCGGTCAGGGATCTGGAAGATCAGGCGCAGGATACGTCCGTCCCGTAGGAGTGAGCGCAGGATCGTGTTTGCCAGAATACGGGCGTTGATGTTGCCGCCAGACAGGGGAAGGGCGACTTTGCGGCCCTTGAAAAGTTCCGGATTGGCGATAACAGCAGCCAGCCCTGTGGCTCCGGCACCTTCACAGACCTGTTTGGCTTTCTCGGCGAGCGTGGTGATGGCGCTTTCGACCTGAAGCTCATTGACTACCAGAATTCTGGAAATCCGATGGCGGAAGGCGTTCAGGCAATGCTCGCCCATCGTGGTAACGGCAATGCCTTCCGCGATCGTGGAGCCGCCAAGCGTCGGGCCACCCTCCTGAGGGAAGGCGGCGAGGGAGGCATAGGCCTCGACCTGTACGCCAATGACTTCCACGTCCGGCCGCAAGGCCGCCATCACGGTTGCAAAGCCACCAATCAGACCACCACCACCAACCGGCACAACGACCGTGTCAATCTGGGGGGCATCTTGAAGCAGTTCCAGAGCCGCCGTGCCCTGTCCGGCAATAACGGCAGGATCATTGAACGGATGGACGAGGACGCGTCCTTCTGTTTTCTGCAGTTCTTCTGCTGTGATGCAGGCCTGTGCAAAATCGTCGCCAGCCAGAACGACATTCGCTCCCCAGGCCTGCGTTGCTGCAACTTTGGATGCCGGGGTAAAGCGCGGCATGACGATTGTCGCATCAATGCCAAGAAGACTGGCCTGACGGGCCACACCCTGCGCGTGATTGCCTGCCGAGACGGTAATCACGCCGCGTGCGCGTTCTTCAGCCGTCAGGAGCGCCATTTTGTTGGCAGCGCCCCGCTCCTTGAAGGAGCCAATGGCCTGAAGGTTTTCGAGCTTGAGCGTAATTTCCGCGCCTGTCAGACGGGACAGGGCAGGGCAGGTAATCGTCGGCGTGCGAACCACTGTGGATGCGATGCGCTCATGGGCGCTCTCGATGTCCTGGATGGTAACGACAGGGGCGGTGGACGTCAGGACGTCAGACATTAGCGGTATGTGACTTTCAGGATCTCATAGGTGCGATCGCCGCCGGGGGCGGGAACGGAGATGGTATCGCCCACATCCTTGCCGATCAGGGCCTTGGCAAGTGGGGACGAGATGGAGATCAGGCCCTGCTTGATGTCGGCTTCATGGACGCCGACGATCTGGTAGGCGTTTTCCTTGTCTGTCTCTTCATCCACGACTTCGATATGCGCACCGAAGCGGACCTTGGTGCCTGTGAACGTGGAAGGATCGATCACGTCGGCGGAGGAGACGATGCTTTCAAGCTCAAGCACGCGCCCTTCGATGAAGGACTGGCGGTCACGGGCGGCATGATACTCTGCGTTTTCAGAAAGATCGCCGTGTTCGCGTGCTTCCGCAATGGCGCGAATGACTGCGGGACGATCGACGCTCTTGAGAGTTCGCAGTTCGTCTTCGAGACGCTGTAGTCCCTGCGCGGTCATTGGGATCTTCTGCACTCTGAAATCCTTGAGAAAGCATGGCTGAAATTGAATGAATAGCCAGACAATATAGGATTTCAGGGGTTTTTATGCAAGGTAGGGTATTTTTATTTATCGATTAACGATAATAAAATGAAGGGTCAAGGGTAAGGATTCAAGATCCTGATGTTAGGAGAACAACGTAGGAAAATATGGTCTGTCTTAAGTAGAGGAACTGTATTTAACGGCTTCAATCCGAAATAGACGAGGTCATTTGATGCCTGTTCGGGTCAGTTTGGATGAGCTTCTGAGAGAGCGGGGCATGTCTTTGACGGAGTTGTCGGAGAAGGTGGGTCTGACGCTTGCCAACCTTTCCATTCTCAAGACTGGCAAGGCAAAGGCGATCAGGTTTTCCACTCTGGAGGCTCTGTGTCGCGTGCTCGACTGCCAGCCGGGCGATATTCTTCGGTATTCGGACGAGTAAGAACAAAAAAGCCCGTCAGATTGCTCTGACGGGCTTTGTTATTATGGATCGGTTAGAACTCGCCTTTGAAGTAGGACTGGAGCGGGGCAACACCCAAATCGCCTTCTTTGAGGACGGCGATTGCGTATGTTGCAGCGCGTGCACCGGCAATCGTTGTGTAATGCGGGATACCCATTGTCAGGGCGCCGCGACGGATGTCGTAGCTGTCACGCGCCGCCTGACCGCCCTGAGACGTGTTGATGACCATCTGCACGTCGCCGGAGCGGATGGCATCCACGCAGTTCGGGCGGCCCTGCATCACCTTGTTGACGCGCTTCACGGGAATATTGGCCGCTTCAAGGCGTGATGCCGTCCCACTGGTGGCAAGGATGGTGAATCCCATTTCCACAAGCTTGCGGGCCAGCGGCTGGACATGCCCCTTGTCGCTGTCACGGACGGATAGGAAGACTGTTCCGGACAGAGGCAGCTTCACGCCAGCAGCAAGCTGGGACTTGGCGAAAGCTCGCTCGAAGCTGGAATCCAGCCCCATGACTTCACCCGTGGAGCGCATTTCCGGACCAAGGATCGTGTCAGCGTTCGCAAAGCGATGGAACGGGAAGACGGCTTCCTTGACGGCCACATGCGGGGAGACCGCGCCGCCATCCAGACGGAACTCAGACAGGCGTGCGCCAGCCATGACGCGGGCACCGATCTTCGCAACCGGAACGCCTGTTGCCTTGGCGACGAACGGCACAGTCCGGGATGCACGTGGGTTCACTTCAAGGACGAAGACTTCCTGATCCTTGATGGCGTACTGCACGTTCATCAGACCACGGATACCAAGCTCGCGAGCCATGGCTTCCGTCTGGGCGCGGAGTTCTGTCACCAGTGCCGGGGACAGTGTGTAAGGCGGCAGGGAGCAGGCGGAGTCACCGGAATGGATACCGGCTTCTTCGATGTGCTCCATGACACCGGCGACATAGACCGTCTCGCCATCGGCGATGCAGTCCACGTCGGCTTCGATTGCATCGTTCAGGTAGTGGTCGAGCAGGATCGGGCCGGTCGAGACTTCTGGGCCAGCGGCACGGAGAACCGTGTTGAGGTAATGCTTCAGGCCAGCATTGTCGTACACGATTTCCATTGCGCGTCCGCCCAGAACATAGGACGGACGAGCCACGACAGGATAACCGACTTCCTCTGCGACTTTCTCGGCGTCTGCGGGTGTGCGGGCGATGCCGTTGCGCGGCTGGCGAAGGCCCAGCTTGCGCAGCATGGTCTGGAAACGCTCGCGGTCTTCGGCGCGGTCAATCGCATCGGCAGGGGTGCCGAGGAGCGGGATGCCTGCCTCTTCCAGTGCGCGGGAAAGCTTCAGCGGGGTCTGGCCGCCATACTGCACGATGCAGCCTAGAACCTTGCCTCCACGGGCTTCCGTGCGGATGAGGGCGATGACGTCCTCGGCTGTGAGTGGTTCGAAATACAGACGGTCGGATGTGTCGTAATCCGTGGAGACCGTTTCCGGGTTGCAGTTGACCATGACTGTTTCAAAGCCAGCTTCGCGCAGGGCGTAAGCGGCATGAACACAGCAGTAATCGAACTCGATGCCCTGACCGATCCGGTTCGGGCCACCGCCCAGAATGATGATCTTGTCGCGGTCTGTCGGCTGGCTTTCACATTCCGGTGTG
Source organism: Gluconobacter sp. NFX36 (assembly GCF_049887835.1). NCBI lineage: Bacteria > Pseudomonadati > Pseudomonadota > Alphaproteobacteria > Acetobacterales > Acetobacteraceae > Gluconobacter > Gluconobacter sp. NFX36. The sequence goes on from NZ_JAGEKJ010000004.1 coordinate 177,934, forward strand.
CCGAACCCGCCTTCATAGGTGGAGTACAGATACGGCGTGTCGGAGGCGAACTCGGCGGCGCAGGTGTCGATGCGGCGATAGACCGGTACGACGCTCAGAGCTTCGCGCTGCGCCAGAACGTCTGCTTCGTTTTGACCTGACAGGCGGGCAAGCTGACGGTCCGAGAAGCCCTGAGCCTTCAGGCGACGGAAGCCGTAGGCGTCCTTCGGAAGGCCATTCTTCTCAACGTCACGCTCCGAGGCGATGATGTCTTCAAGCTGGCGCAGGAACCATGGTTCGAACTTGCAGGCCTGCTGAACTTCCTCAACCGTCAGGCCAGCGCGGAGCGCCTGTGCGGCCATCAGGATACGCTCGGGGCGTGGTTCTGCGAGGGCAGCCAGATAGGCGTCCTTGGAACCGTCGCCGGGTGCTTCAACCGGGTCCAAACCGGTCAGGCCCGTTTCCATGGAGCGGAAGCCCTTCTGGATGGCTTCGGCAAAGGAGCGACCTACGGACATGGCTTCGCCGACCGACTTCATGGACGTCGACAGCAAGGCCGGGGAGCCAGGGAATTTTTCGAACGTGAAGCGGGGGATCTTAGCGACAACGTAGTCGATCGTCGGCTCGAAGGAGGCCGGGGTCGTCTTTGTGATGTCGTTCTTGAGTTCGTCCAGTGTGTAACCAACGGCCAGCTTGGCGGCGATCTTGGCGATCGGGAAGCCGGTTGCCTTGGAGGCCAGCGCGGAAGAGCGGGACACGCGCGGGTTCATCTCGATGACGACCATGCGGCCATCAGCCGGATTGACACCGAACTGCACGTTAGAGCCGCCGGTCTCGACGCCGATCTTGCGCAGGCACGCCAGCGAGGCGTCGCGCATACGCTGATATTCCTTGTCGGTCAGCGTCAGGGCTGGGGCGACGGTGATGGAATCACCGGTATGCACACCCATCGGGTCGATGTTTTCGATGGAGCAGATGATAATGCAGTTATCCGCGGTGTCGCGGACTACTTCCATCTCGTACTCTTTCCAGCCCAGAACGGACTCTTCAATCAGCACTTCCGTCGTCGGGGAGGCATCGAGGCCGCCCGCGACGATCTGGTCAAACTCTTCACGGTTATACGCGATGCCACCGCCAGCGCCGCCCATAGTGAAGGACGGGCGAATAATGGCGGGCAGGCCGACATCGGCTAGCGCTGCGCGGGCTTCTTCCAGTGTATGGGCAATGGTGCTGCGCGGGCTTTCGATCCCGATCTCATCCATGGCCTCGCGGAACTTCTGGCGGTCTTCCGCGCGGTCAATGACCTCTGCGTCTGCGCCAATCAGTTCCACATTGTGCTTCTTGAGAAAGCCGGACTTGTCGAGCGCCATGGCGGCGTTCAGGGCTGTCTGGCCACCCATAGTCGGCAGGACGGCGTCGGGCTTTTCCTTGAGGATGATGCGCTCGACGAATTCCGGCGTGATCGGCTCGATATAGGTCGCGTCCGCCAGGCCCGGATCGGTCATGATCGTGGCTGGGTTGGAGTTGATGAGGATGACGCGATAGCCTTCCTCACGCAGGGCCTTACAGGCCTGTGCGCCAGAGTAATCGAACTCGCAGGCCTGTCCGATAACGATCGGGCCTGCGCCGATGATCAGGATGGACTTGATGTCTGTCCGTTTTGGCATGGCTCAGGCTCCTGCTTTGGCGCGACGGTCCATGACCGCGACGAAACGCTCGAAAAGATAGAAACTGTCAGACGGGCCAGGGCTGGCCTCGGGGTGATACTGAACGGAGAAGGCGTCCTTCGTGGTGGAAGCAATGCCTTCGTTGGAGCCATCGAACAGGCTCACATGCGTCACTTTCACATCGGCGGGCAGGGACTTCTCATCCACGGCGAAGCCATGGTTCTGGCTGGTGATTTCCACACGGCCACTTTCGATGTCCTTGACCGGCTGGTTGGCGCCGCGATGGCCACGATCCAGCTTGTAGGTCTTTCCGCCGAGGGCTTGTGCGAGAAGCTGATGGCCAAGGCAGATGCCAAAGACTGGGACGTTGGCATCCAGAACGCTCTTGATGGCCGGGACGGCGTAGGTGCCGGTTGCTGCCGGGTCGCCCGGGCCGTTGGACAGGAACACACCTTCGGGCTTCAGTTCCAGAATTTCCTCAGCCGTAGCGGTCGCGGGCAGAACCGTGACGTCACAACCAGCGGTCACGAGGCAGCGCAGGATGTTGTCCTTTGCGCCGTAGTCCATGGCGACCACGCGGCGGCGGTTCTCGGTACGGGCCGGGCGTGTGCTTTCCCACACGCCTTCCGTCCAGACGCGCTTTGGCTGTGTGACCTCTTTGGCGAGATCCATGCCTTCGAGGCCGGGCCACTGGCGGGCGCGGTTCAGCAGGCTGTCCGTGTCGATCCGACCATTGGCCGGGAAGGCAAGGATGGCAGTCTGCGGGCCATTGTCACGCAGGGAGCGAGTGACGGCACGGGTGTCGACGCCACTGATACCCGCACGGCCGTGCTGCTTCAGCCAGCCATCAAGGGAGTCCATGGAGCGCCAGCTTGCCGGAGCGGTGACGTCTTCCTTCACGACGGCGCCAAGAGCGGCCATTTTCGGCGCTTCATTGTCGTCCGTGTTTGTACCGACATTGCCAATATGCGGGAAGGTGAAGGTTACGATCTGCCCGGCGAAAGACGGGTCCGTCAGGGTTTCCTGATAGCCGGTCATGCCGGTGGAGAAGCAGAGCTCGCCGACAGCGCCATCGGTGTGGGCACCGAAGCCTCGGCCCCACAGGACCGTGCCATCTGCAAGGACAAGGGCGGCATTGGCGCCGGCAGGGCAGGAATTGGACACGTCCGTCTCTCTTTCTTGCGGGGTTTCAGCGGAAGTCAGGTCCTGGAGTTCGATTCCGGGAACGCGCAGCAGCGCGGGCCAGTGCTTGGTCGGCACAGTTCGCGACTGACGCCACTTGCGAACGGCTTCGAGGCCGACGCCGGCAAGAGCGGCGATCTCGTCCGCGCCTCCGGCTTTTTCGATGATTCTGTCGATGTCCATGGTCGCCCGTTCCTGGCTCCGCGTTCACTTTGAGGTCTGATAAGCGATTAGAAAGCGGATGGGAAGTTTTTTCCCATGTGATTCTGGGTGGATTGCAAAGAGGTGGGAAAAAACTTCCCTTGGCAGGGCTTCCATTGTTGGACGTCTGATTTTGTGCGAGTTTGCGGCCATGAATAGACCCTGAGGCTCTTAGGCCTCTGAACAGATGGGAGAAGGCGCATGTCACTTCGCGCACAGATCATGGACGATCTCAAGGCTGCAATGAAGGCAGGTCAGTCTGAAAAGGTGGCGCAGATCCGTGGCATCACGGCCAAGCTCAAGGACCTTGAAGTTGCGGCGCGTGCCAAGAGTGGGGAGGTAACGGAAGCAGACATGATTTCGGCCCTGCGCTCTATGATCAAGTCCCGCACAGAATCTGCAAATATGTACCGTCAGGGTGGTCGTCCGGAGCTTGCCGAGAAGGAAGAGGGCGAGATCGCCACGATCCAGTCTTATCTGCCTCCTGAGCTGGATGAGAATACTCTGAAAGCTGCGATTGATGAGGCTGTGACGGCTGTTGGCGCCGCGGGCATGAAGGATATGGGCAAGGTCATGGCGGTTCTGAAAGAGCGCTTTGGTGCTGATCTTGACCCGGCCAAGGCCAGTGGTCTGGTGAAGGCTCGGCTTGCTGCCTGAAAAAGGCAATTATGCCCGTATGCAAAAGGCCGTCCTTTTTAAGGGCGGCTTTTTTTGTGGCGATCTGCAATGAACCCGTGACGGTCCATGGGGTTTGACGCAGACTATTCAGGGGCTCAGTTGGTCCTTGTTCACGGAAATGAGGACTTCATGTCTGCTGGTGGTTCAACGAAAGTCGTTTTCATCGCGTTGGGTGTCAATTTTGGCATTGCCTGCGTGAAAGGCGTGGCAGCACTTCTGACAGGCTCGGCTGCCATGCTGGCTGAAACGGTTCATTCTTTCGTGGACTGTGGAAACCAGATCCTGCTGCTTGTTGGTATGAAGAGAGCTACGGCTCCGGCAACCAAAGAGCACCCGCTTGGCTATCATCGTGAGCTGTATTTCTGGACGATGGTTGTAGCGGGTGCGCTGTTTGTGGGCGGTGGCGTTGCGTCTTTGTACGAAGGCTGGGAAAAAGTCATGCACCCGGCGGAGATGCAGCCGGTGCATCTGCTGGGGCATGTTTTTCCGGGCTGGTGGATGAATGTCATCATTCTGGCGATTTCTGGCAGCATGGAAGGATATGGTTTCTTTGCGGCTGTGAAATCCCTGCCTCGGAGCGAGGGTGTTTCTTTGTGGCGAATGATCCGTCGAAGTGCAGATCCGGGATTGTTTGTCGTATTATTTGAAGACGGAGCTGCTCTGGTCAGTCTGGTGGTTGCTCTTCTGTTTACGGTACTTTCCGTTGTAACGGGGCTGCATGTTCTGGACGGGATTGCATCGCTTTTGATCGGTGTCGTGCTGGTCGTCGTGGCAGGTTTACTGACCAATGAGACGCGCTCTCTTCTTGTGGGCGAAAGTAATCCGGAAATTGATGCGTTTGTTCGCGCCGAAGCGCAAAAGCTTCCGGGGGTTGTTGGGATCAATGAAGTTGTGACGGAGACCCGGGGACCTGACAGTATTATCGTGCTGCTGTCTCTGGATTGGGATGATGCGATGTCAGCCGGAGATGTAGAGCGAGGCGTTTCGATGCTGGAGAAAACAACACGCGCGCGATATCCGGCTGTCTTGCGGATGTATATTGAGGCTCAGGACAAAAGAGACGGTATCCCTGCGGCTCTCAATTCATCGGGGCTGCTTTAGTGTGAGGCCAGAAAGGGCGTTACAGCGTTCAGAAATTCTTCAGGGTGCTCAATGCTTGGGGCATGGCCTGAGTGTGGAATGATGACCAGATGAGCGTTCGGAATGTGGGCGGCAAAATCGTGACCGTCCGATAGGGGAATAACCTGATCATCCTGACCCCAGATCACGAGCGTTGGGATCTGGATGGCTGTCATACGGTTATCAAGGAAAGTGTCCGGCGCATTGGCGTTTCTTGCAAAACTTTCCTGTGTGTATTGTGTGCCTTCGGCCATCCGGGTTTGAAATGTTGCTTTCACCAGGTCATCAGTAATGAGGGCCTTGTTGTAAAACAGGCTTCTGAGTCCTGTGCGGATGCCGGAAAATGAGACGGGGCCAAAAAGAGGTAATCCGTGCTCGACGAGTGATCGGTGACCGGCTGCATCGTTTAGAACAAGACGATTTGGCATAGCCATGGAAGAGTCCTGTGTTGCTTCGACGACGTAAAGTCCCGCAATCCAGCCCCCAAGGGATTCCCCGGCAAGCATAAAGTGTGTGATGTGTTTGGCTTTCAAAAAGCCATCCAGCATGTCCACCCATGTTTGGATACCGTAGGCGATTAATGGCTTCTCGGATGATCCGAAGCCGAGCTGGTCCATAGCGATGACATGATAATGCTGGGCCAGCCCAGGGATGACTTTGCCCCAGTCCATTGTGGCGCTACTTCCCAAGCCGTGGACCAGAACAAGATCCGGGCCTGTTCCGGCTTCCAGAAAGCGGATTTTCTGCCCGTAAACGGAAATGCTCTTCAAGGGGGGGAGAGCCTGCGCCTGACTGGCGGGAGAGAGGCCTATACCTGCGAGAGCAATGGCGAACATGGACGCTCGGAGTAGTCGGCGCATAATATAAAGGCCCTTGTTTCCATGGTTTGTTTCTTATGTGAAATAAGAATACCCGGCTGTTTGGGACGGTTTCAAGAGATCTTTTCAGGAATAAGGAAGATCTGTCTGACGGCAGAAACGGGAATATTTTCTGTGTGTTATGGGATCAGAACGGCGGCACCTTCAAAGCGGCCGTGCCGCAAATCGTCGAGAGCCTGATTGGCGTCTTTGAGGGCATAAGGGGTGTTCGTCACCTTGATGCCGATCTCTGGTGCCAGTTTCAGAAAATCCAGTCCGTCCTGCCGGGTTAGATTGGCAACGGAGACGATTTCGCGTTCTTCCCAAAGCGTATCATAGGAAAAAGACGGGATCGGGCTCATGTGGATGCCGCCACATACGACCTTTCCACCCTTGCGGACGGCTTTCAGTCCGGCGGGGACCAGATCTCCGACAGGTGCAAACAGGATTACGGCGTCAAGCTGTTCGGGTGGGAGTTCGTCTGAACCGCCTGCCCAAACTGCGCCAAGGGAGCGGGCAAAGGCCTGCTTCTCTGTGTCTCCGGGGGATGTGAAGGCATAAACCTCGCGTCCCTGCCAGCGCAGCACCTGAATGATGATGTGAGCGGCGGCTCCGAAGCCATAAAGGCCAATCTTTTTGCCGTCCCCAGCTTTGCTGAGACAGCGCCAGCCGATCAGGCCAGCGCAGAGCAAGGGAGCAAGGTCTTTGTCTTCCCCCTTGTCACCCATAGGAAAAGCATATCTTGCATCAGCAACCGTCATGGTCGCGTAGCCGCCATTGCGGGTGAAGCCTGTGAAAAGCGGATGGTCGCAGAGATTTTCCATCCCGTGTGTACAGTAATAGCAATGCCCACAGGTATGGCCGAGCCACGGGATACCGACCCGTTCCCCAATACTCAGGCCCGTAACGTTGCTTCCGAGTTTATCAATTCGCCCGACGATTTCATGGCCGGGGATAATCGGAAGGGTAGGGTTGGCGAGTTCGCCGTCTACGACATGCAGGTCTGTGCGGCAGACGCCGCAGGCCCCGATGCGGATGCGGATTTCGTCCGGTCCTGGTTCGGGGTCTGGCAGCTCCACCCATTCCAGAGGTTGGTGGTGTTGGCGGAGCTGCATGGCAAACATGGGGTGTGCTTTCTAAGGTCTCAGGAACGGAAATCCAGAACCGTGCGGCCCTGGAGGCGTCCATTCTTGAGGTTGTCGAAGATCGTGTTGATGTTCTCGATCTTGTCTGCGGTGACGACGGATTTTACTTTGCCGCGGGCAAAGAAATCCATGGCTTCGATCATGTCGAGCCGTGTGCCGACGATGGATCCGCGAATGGTTGTGCCATTCATGACCATATCAAAGATCGACACCGGGAAGTCTCCGGGGGGCAGTCCGTTCAGAACAATTGTGCCTCCACGGCGGGCATAACCCATGGCCTGCGAGAACGCGGTGCGGCCCACAGCCGTGACGAGAGCACCGTGAGCACCGCCGACTTCCTGTTGGATAAAGGCGGCCGGGTCCTTGTCCTTGGCATTGACGGTCAGGGCAGCGCCAAGCTTTTTGGCGGTGGCGAGTTTGTCGTCGTCAATATCGACGGCCACGACATTCATGCCCATGGCGACTGCGTATTGAACGGCCATCTGACCCAGACCGCCAACACCTGAAATAGCCATCCACTGACCGGGGTGAGCCTCGGTCATCTTGAGGCCCTTGTAGACAGTGAGGCCGGCGCAGAGGACTGGTGCTGCCTGAAGCGGGTCAATGGTGCTGGGCAGGTGTGCGACATAGTTCGGGTCTGCGACGACATATTCGGCGAAGCAGCCATTGACCGTGTAGCCGGTGTCGTCCTGATCCTTGCACAGTGTCTCCCAGCCCCCCAGACAGTGTTCGCAATGGCCACAGGCGGAATAGAGCCAGGGTACACCGACCATGTCTCCAACCTTGGAGTGTTTGACCTGGCTACCAACTGCAACGATGTGGCCGACGCCTTCGTGGCCGGGAATGAACGGAGGATTAGGCTTTGCTGGCCAGTCTCCTTCCGCAGCATGAAGGTCGGTGTGGCACACCCCACAGGTATCGACCTTGACGAGGATCTGGTCGGGCCGGATCTCGGGGATGGGAAGCCTCTCAACGGAGAGAGGCTTTCCGAACTCGCGGACGACGGCAGCTAGCATTGTATCAGCCATTGAAGTGTCTCCTTGAGAACTGGTTTACGATGTGCCGAGCGCCTTGACGGCTTCGACCATCTTGCTGAGGACGGCCTGCGCGTCGCCGAAGACCATGGCGCAGTTGTCCTGGAAGAAGAGCGGGTTTTCGACGGCAGAATAACCCATGCCCATGCCACGTTTGATGACGAAGACCTGATGGGCCTTATCGGCGTTCAGGATCGGCATGCCGTAGATCGGAGAGGATTTGTCTGTGCGAGCCGACGGGTTCACCACGTCATTGGCGCCGATGATGAGGGCGACATCCGTGTCAGCAAAGCTGTCGTTGATGTCTTCCATATCGTAGATCATGTCATACGGGACGCCGGCTTCGGCGAGCAGCACGTTCATGTGGCCCGGCATACGACCGGCGACCGGGTGGATGGCGAACTTGACATCCACGCCTGCGGCCTGAAGCTGCTTGACGAAGTCATACAGCTTGCCCTGAGCCTGAGCGACGGCCAGACCGTAACCCGGAACAATGATGACAGACGAAGCATAGCGCATCGTCGTGGCAGCATCGCCGGGAGCGACGGACTTGGCTTCTTTCTGCGGACCTGTGGCCGTGGAGGCAGAAGCTTCACCGAAATTACTGAACAGCACGTTGGAAATGGAGCGGTTCATGCCTTTGGCCATCATGACCGTCAGCAGTGTACCGGCAGAACCCACGACCATACCGGCGATCATCAGGGCCGGATCGGCCATAACATAGCCTTCGAGGCCGACGGCCAGGCCCGTGAAGGCGTTGTAGAGCGAGATCACGACCGGCATGTCTGCGCCGCCGATGGGGATCGTCATGCAGATACCAGCCAGCAGGGCGCCGATGAAGAATAGCAGTGTGGCGATACCGCCGCCATCCTGATGGTACAGGAAGGCTGCCATGATGCCGAGCAGGACGGTCAACATGAAGACGGCTGCATTGACGATCCGTTGGCCACCAAAGCGGATCGGCTTGTTCATCCGGCCATCGAGTTTGGCCCAGGCGATGATGGAACCTGACAGGGACATGCTGCCGATCAGGCCACCGGCGACGGTGACGAGAAGCGGAACGATGCCTGTTTCTTTCGGGCCGGTCAGGGCGATGACGGACACAGCTGCGGCGGCACCGCCACCCATGCCGTTGAAGAGAGCGACCATCTGCGGCATCGCCGTCATGGCAACGCTGCGGCCTTTCCAGCCAGCCCAGCCACCACCGATGACAAGGGCAAGAATGGCCAGAATGACATTGACGACCAGATGCGGCTTTGCGGCTTCAGAAACGCTGAAAATGCCGAGGAAGCTGGCTGCCGTGACGAACAGCATACCCCAACCTGCCGTCACAATGCCGGAAACGGCCGTGACGGGAGAGGACATGCGCTTGAGGCCATAGACTAGCAGGCCGGAGGCGATAAGGGCGCTGATGGCGACGATATATTCGAGGAGGATCATTTCTGCGCTCCCTTCTGCGGAGCAGCTTTGTCACTGGGCTTGAACATGGCCAGCATACGGTCTGTCACGACGTAACCGCCGACGACGTTACCGGCACCCATGACGACGCCAAGGAAGCCGACGATCTGTTCAAGGACGGAAGAGGCGTTGAACAGGGCTGTTAGCGCACCTACGACCACGATGCCGTGCACGAAGTTCGAGCCGGACATCAGCGGTGTGTGCAGAATGGAGGGCACGCGGCTGATGACCTCGTAGCCCGTAAAGGCGGCGAGCATGAAGATGTAGAGCGCGATGATGAAGGTCATTGCGGTGATCATCGTGCGGCCTCCTGTCCTGAAGCCTGTGCCGGTGCGGCGGGGGCGGCAGCCGGGGCAGGGGGTTGTGGTGCGGGCGGTGCCGGGGAATTCGGATCGACGGCCGTGCGGATGCCCTCGTTCGTGATGTAGCCATCATGCGTGAGGGCGGTGCCGGAAATCACTTCGTCCGTGAAGTCCAGCTGGATCTGACCGTCTTTGGTCAGGATCTGCTGGAGCAGGTGCATGATATTCTTGGAGTATAGTTCACTGGCCTGAAGAGCGAGCATGGACGGAACATTGATCGGGCCCACGATCGTGGTCGGGCCAACTTGTACGGTCTGGCCAGCCTGTGTGCCCTCACAGTTGCCGCCGCCTTCTGCCCCAAGGTCGATGATGACGGACCCAGGCTTCATGGCCTTGATCTGCTCGGCATCAATCAGGCGCGGAGCCTTCTTGCCGGGGACGGCTGCTGTGGTGACAATCAGGTCAGCGCGGGCGATGTGATCACTGATGGCCTTGCGGACCGTCTGCTTTTCTTCATCCGTCAATTCGCGGGCATAACCGCCCTTGCCAGTGGCATCCACGCCGGTATCGACGAATTTGGCACCCAGAGACTGTGCTTCTTCGCGTGTCTCAGGTCGGACGTCATAGCCTTCCGTCACCGCACCAAGGCGCTTGGCCGTGGCGAGGGCCTGTAGGCCAGCGACGCCAAGGCCCATGACCAGAACCTGTGCGGCCCGCAGGGAGCCAACGGCGGTGGTCATCATGGGAAGGATCTTGGTCATGTGCACGGACCCGAGCAGCACGGCGTAATAGCCTGCGAGGGTTGCCTGACTGGACAGGGCGTCCATGGCCTGTGCGCGGGAAATGCGGGGAACCAGCTCCATGGCGAAGCAGGTCACTTTCTGGTCGCGCAGGGCCTTGACCAGATCTGGATGGTTTCGGCCGTAGATGAAGGACACCAGAATGGCGCCGGGCTTCATGGCCTGAACGGTTTCAATGGTTGGCGGCTGAACGGCGAGGACGATGTCCGCGTCGCTGAGCAGGGTCTTCCTGTCTGTTGAAAGGGTTACGTCTTTATAGGTTTCATCCGGGTAGGAAGAGGCGGCACCGGCCCCGTTTTCCATCGCGAAAGAGACGCCGAGGCTGCTGAGGCGCTCGACAACCTGCGGGATCAGGGCGACGCGGCGTTCGCCACCTTCGTCCTGTTCTTTTAATACCGTGATTTTGACGGTCATAGGTTGGAATCCTGCGTCTTTAATCTTTTGTGAAGGCGCGACTCATCCACCCCACTAAAGGGATGCAGGGGCCTGAGCCTCGTTCGACTGCCATATTGACGCTATATTTGCCTCTCTTCCCTTGATGGGTGTCAAAAGAAAAAAAAGTTTCTTTCATTTGACATAATGTAAGCGGCGACAGGCCGAAAAGCGGTTACGATTATTTCTGAAACGGATGGTTCTGCCTGTAACCAGCAGGTTTGCTCAGATTGGAGATGATGGATTTTCTTTTCCGCTCGCGGTAAGACGCATCCTTCCTGACAGAATTGATTGAAAGGCTCCTGCTGCCCCATGGCATTTGATGCTGCCTTTCTGGATGAACTCCGCAACCGGACGCCCCTGGCCTCCCTGATCGGGCGGCGGAACAAGCTCGTTCGCTCGGGCCGGAACTGGAAAACATGCTGTCCTTTCCATGGGGAAAAGACGCCGTCTTTCTACGTCTATGACGACCATTTCCATTGTTTCGGCTGTGGCGCGCATGGCGATGCGATTTCGTTTGTCATGCAGAGCGATGGCCGGAGTTTTCCGGAGGCTGTGGAGCAGCTCGCCGCTGAAGCCGGACTTGAAGTTCCGAAGCAGGACCCACGCAGTGAGGCACGTGCGCGCGAGGTCAAATCTCTTGGGGACGTGCTGTCTCTTGTTCAGGCGAGCTACCGGCGTCGGCTTTCTCTTCCGGAAGGGCGGGAAGGGTTGGCTTACCTTCGTGGACGTGGGTTGAGTGACGCAACGATAGAGCGGTTCGGATTGGGCTGGTCTGGCGATGGGAGGCATCTGGTCGAAGAACTGCGTGCCCATGATGTGACGCCTGAAATGCTGGTACAGGCTGGCATCCTGCGCGTGGATGATCGGGGACAGCCCAAGGGCGAACTGTTCTTCAATCGCGTGACGTTTCCAATCCGGGACCGGCGCGGGAAAATCATTTCCTTCGGCGCACGGACTTTGGGCGACGGCCAGCCGAAATATCTGAATGGACCGGAAACGGCGCTCTTTTCCAAACGACGGACCCTCTACAATCTTGATCTGGCCCGTGAGGCTGTCCACAAGGGCGCCGAGCTGGTTGTGGTCGAGGGGTATATGGATGTCATTGCTCTGGATCAGGCCGGGTTTGGGGGAGCGGTGGCTCCTTTAGGAACTGCGCTTGGAGAAGAGCAGCTTGATCTTCTCTGGCGGATGACGCCGTCTCCCATTCTGTGTCTGGATGGGGATGCGGCTGGCGCGCGTGCGGCTTTGCGTGTGTGTGAAGTGGCGCTGCCTCTGTTGTCGCCAGAAAGGACGCTCCGCTTCTGCCGTCTTGATCCAAAAGATGACCCGGACAGTCTGATCCGTTCGCGCGGGGCTGGCGCGATGGGGGAAGCATTGTCGGGCGCAACGTCTCTGGCAACGGAACTGTTTGGGTTGATGACGGGGAATATGTCGGACCCCGGTCCTGATCAGCGGGCGGCGCTTCGCGAAAAGCTGGTGGCGCTTTCGAAGCTGATTCCGGATCGTGCCCTGTCTTCCGAGTATCGCAGCACGTTTCTGGATATGTTTTTCGCGCGTTTCCGGCGTGGCGGAGGCGGTGGAAAAAAGCCGTTTCAGAAGAAAGGTGCGCCGCTGCCCCTGTCGACGCAGGCTCCGGGAGAGATGCGTCATATCGAGCAGGGGAGTGTGGAGCGGCTGAATATTCTGACGGCGCTGCTTTTGCGGTATCCGGACATTCTTCCTGAGGTGGAGCAAGCCTATAGCAGTCTGGCGCTTCCCGGTGATCTGGATCGGATTCGCGCGGCCCTTCTGGACTGGGCCTGTCAGGACGAGGATCTGACGGAAGAGAACTGTCAGCACTGGATCGAGAATCATGGCCTGACGGATATCGTAACCGCCGTTACGGAAAGTCCGATGCCTCGTGAAGTGGGTCTTGGAAAGGACCGGGACGATGTTCTCAAGGTCGATGTCGTGGAAAGCTGGTGGCACTTTTACGGGCTTGTAAATTTTCGAAATTTCGAGCGCGAAGTGGCCAATGATATTCAGGCAACCATCATGCAGGTTTACTCTGGAAGAGGTAGCGGAGACGGTTCTTTTCCGGAAAGTCTTCTGGCCCGGATGCGTGTTCTGGAGGCGTTGCGTCGGGGTGAGGATGTGGAAGAAGAGGGCTGAAAAAGGTCGGCGGTAACGTTTTTTCTTGCCTTGAAGTTGCATTCTTTTTCGTCTGAACCTTGACTTACAGCTCAGGATCGACCACCTGCACGCTGCCGAATTGCTTGCTTTCGGTGGAGTTGAGGGAGAGACGCATGGCGACGAAAACAGCCTCTGGTACGGATCGGAACGCGCAGGAACAGGAGGGGGATGCCACTCTTCTTGATACGCAGTCCGCTGCCGTAAAGCGGCTGATCGCCAAAGGGCGTGAGCGTGGCCACATCACGTTTGACGAGCTGAACGCCGTTCTGCCGCAGGACCAGATGTCCTCTGAGCAGATCGAAGACGTGATGGCAGCTCTGTCGGAAATGGGCATCCAGGTTCTCGAGAACGAAGAACAGGATGAGGCTGAGACGACTCAGGACGAGGCCAAGGAAGAAGCTGAGGAATCCGATGAACCGCAGGGTGGTAACATCGACGCCGAAGCTGCCAGCCGGACGGATGATCCGGTGCGCATGTACCTGCGCGAGATGGGCTCGGTGGAGTTGCTGTCTCGCGAAGGCGAAATTGCCATCGCAAAGCGGATTGAGGCTGGTCGGGACGAAATGATTGGTGGGCTTTGCGAAAGCCCACTGACGATCCGTGCCATCATTTCCTGGCATGAGCGCCTCAAGGACGGCGAGATGCTACTTCGCGATATCGTGGATCTGGAGGCCAGCCAGTCTGGTGGTCCAGGACCTGAAGACGAAGAGGGCGAAGAAGGCGAAGAACCTGCTGACGACGATAGCGATGATGATGCCGAGGACGGTGACGGCGAGCAGCAGGAAGGCAGCGGCCTTTCCCTGTCCGCTCTGGAAGAGAAGCTGAAGCCGGAAATCCTGGCCCGCTTTGAAGCCATTGAGCCGCTGTATCACAAGCTGCGTCAGTTGCAGACCAAGCGTCTGGAAGCGTTGACCGCGGGTGAGGAATCAACGGACAAGTCCGAGCAGGTTTACGAAGAACTGCGTCGTGAACTGGTGACGCTGGTTGAGCAGGTTCATCTGCACAATAACCGGATCGAAGAACTGGTTGCGCAGATCAAGGTTCATGTTCAGCGCCTGAATACTCTGGAAGGCCGAATGCTGCGTCTTGCGGAAAGCTGCAAGATCACGCGCGACGACTTCCTGCTGAAATACCGTAATCGCGAGATGGACCCGACCTGGATCGACTTCATCTGCACCCTGCCGGGTAAGGGCTGGAAGACGCTGACAACCCGCCATCTGGAGCAGCTTCGCAGTCTGCGTGGAGAACTCTCTGCGCTGGCGCATGAAACAGGTCTTCCGGTTGGCGAGTTCCGTCGTGTGTATGCGACTATTTCCCGCGGTGAGCGTGATTCCACGCGTGCCAAGAAGGAAATGATCGAGGCCAACCTGCGTCTCGTGATCTCGATTGCCAAGAAATACACGAACCGTGGTCTACAGTTCCTGGATCTGATTCAGGAAGGCAACATCGGTCTGATGAAGGCGGTGGATAAATTCGAGTACCGTCGCGGTTACAAGTTCTCGACCTATGCCACCTGGTGGATCCGTCAGGCGATCACGCGTTCCATCGCGGATCAGGCCAAGACGATCCGTATTCCGGTGCATATGATCGAGACGATCAACAAGCTGGTGCGGACGTCCCGTCAGATGCTGCATGAGATCGGGCGTGAGCCTGCTCCGGAAGAGTTGGCTGAAAAGCTTGGCATGCCGCTGGAGAAGGTTCGCAAGGTTCTGAAGATCGCCAAGGAGCCGATCTCTCTGGAGACGCCGATTGGTGATGAGGAAGACAGCCATCTCGGTGACTTCATCGAGGATAAGACGGCCGTCATTCCGCTGGACGCTGCGATCCAGACGAACCTGCGTGAAGCCACAACCCGCGTTCTGGCATCCCTGACGCCTCGTGAAGAGCGTGTGCTTCGCATGCGTTTCGGCATCGGTATGAACACGGATCACACGCTTGAGGAAGTTGGGCAGCAGTTCAACGTGACCCGTGAGCGTATCCGTCAGATCGAGGCGAAGGCGCTTCGTAAGCTCAAGCATCCGAGCCGTAGCCGTAAGCTGCGGTCTTTCCTCGACGATAACTGATCGTCGGGGGTATGGTGCCGGACTGGCTCAGTCCAAAGGGGGCATCCACCCGGCTTGAGGTGGATGTCACTTTTCTGGAAACGCGTACGTCCTGCGCGTCTCCAGTGCTTCCGGATGGTTTGTCCCTTGAACGGGTTCTACCACCGGCCCTCACACTTTATCGCCAGCTCTACCGCGATGTCGGAGAAGACTATTGCTGGTGGATGCGGCGCCCGATGCCGGATGCGCAGCTCGCGGAAATCCTGCATGATCCCTCCGTTTATTTTATGGTGCTTTGGGATGCCGCCGGAGTTGCTCTTGGGTTCTATGAACTGGATCTGAGAGACCACGGGGATGCCAATCTGGCCTATTTCGGTCTGGTGCCTGCTGCAATCGGTCGGCGGCTTGGGCCTGTTTTGCTGAATTGTGCGGTTTCTCAGGCGTTTGACGCAGGAAGCTGGCGGCTGCGGGTGAATACCTGCACCCTCGATCATCCGCGGGCTCTGACCAATTATCAAAAGGGCGGCTTTGTGATCCGGCATGTCGTGCAGGAAGTCTGGGATGTTCCTGATGAATATCTGCCGCCGAGACTGCGCCGACTCTGAGTTTATCCTTGATTTTCGAAGGTCTGCGTGATTAATGCAGCCTTTCCCTGCCGGGCGATGTGGCGTCGCGCCGGCTATACCCACGCTTTCCTCAAGATTGCACTGTCTCCGGCACGGGCTGGACCAGTTGGGTTGACCTCATCCGAAGGGAGTTTTCATGCCACTGTACGAAAGCGTGCTTATTGCACGTAACGATGTGTCCCAGGCACAGGTCGAAGGCCTGGTCGAGACCATTGAAGCCCTGCTGACCGAGCATGGTGGTTCCATCCAGAAGCGCGAATTCTGGGGCCTCCGTTCGCTCGCATATCGCATCAAGAAGAACCGCAAGGGCCATTACGTCCTGCTCGGTATCGACTGCACCCCTGACACACTGCGTGAACTCGAGCGTCAGCTCGGTCTGAACGAAGACGTGCTGCGCGTTCTGACGCTCCGCGTTGACGAGATCGACGAGACCCCGTCTCCGGTTCTGGCTCGCAAGAACGACGATCGTGGCGAGCGTGGCGGTTTCCGTGGCGGCTCCAAGCCGGCTGGCCGTTTCGAGAGCGGCCGTGGCGGCCCGCGTCGTGGCGGTGAAGACCGTGAAGAGTATCGTGCACGCGGCGAGCATGACGATGCTCGTGAGGCGGCTGGAGCGGAGTAAGAATCATGTCCGAGACAACCACCCCAGAAGTGAACCCGGCTACCCGTCGTACCGCAGTTGGTGCACGTCGCCCGTTCTACCGTCGTCGCAAGTCCTGCCCGTTCTCCGGCCCGAATGCGCCGAAGATCGACTACAAGGACGTGCGTCTGCTGAGCCGCTTCCTTTCCGAGCGCGGCAAGATCGTGCCGAGCCGCATCACGGCCGTTTCGGCCAAGAAGCAGCGTGAGCTGGCGCAGGCTATCAAGCGTGCCCGCTTCCTCGCCCTGCTCCCCTACGTCGTGAGCTGAGGAGAGCACCATGTCCCAGACCGCACTGATCCTGCTCCAGCGGGTCGAGCATCTCGGCCAGATGGGTGATCTTGTCCAGGTGAAGCCGGGTTACGCACGTAACTTCCTGCTTCCGCAGGGCAAGGCCATGCGTGCCACGGCTGCAAACCGCAAGCGTTTCGACACGGAACGTGCGCAGCTTGAAGCCCTGAACATCAAGAAGCGTGAAGAAGCCGAGCGTCTTGCCGAGCGTATGGACAGCCTCTCGGTTGTCATCATCCGCCAAGCCAGCGATAGCGGCAGCCTGTATGGTTCCGTCAGCACGCGCGACATCGCCGTTGCTGCTACGGATGCCGGCCTGACGGTTGCTCGTCAGCAGGTTATTCTGGCTCACCCGATCAAGGTCCTTGGCCTGACGGAAGCCCGCATCGTGCTGCACCCGGAAGTGTCCATTCCGCTGACAGTCAACGTTGCACGTTCTGCTGAAGAAGCTGAGCGCCAGGCCCGCGGCGAAGCCGTTGGCGTGGAAGAAGAGGATGAGAACATCCTCGGCGAACTGCAGGCCGAGAACGCAGCTGAAGAAGCTGCCGCCGAAGCCGCTGCTGCGGAAGAAGTCGAAGGCTGATTTCGCTGGCATAGCCAAAACAGAGAACCCGGCCGGGTATTCCCGCGCCGGGTTTTTTGTTGTCTGCTCTTCTGGTCAGGAAACTGACAGATGTGTCACGCTTTGTCGTGAGGCGCGTGAACAGGGGGGAGGCAGGTGTGAAACCCATTCTCGATTTCGTTCTGAAGAAATTTATTCAGGTTGGAGTGCTGAGGGTCACGTTCAGTGACGGCACTGTTCATATTTACAGAGGCACCAAGCCCGGCCTTGAAGCAGGGCTTCATCTGAAAACGAAGCAGGCCGAGCGCTCTCTGGTCATCAATTCAGGCCTGGCGTTTGGCGAAGAATATATGGCGGGAGAACTCTCTCCTGAAGGATGTACGCTTGAGACCTTGATGAGGGTTTTAATGGCCAACATCATGGAGGGCGGCCATGTCTTTGAAGAAATCGAGGACCGACTCCGATATTTTGCACGTCCCCTCAAGGGATTAAACTCCCTTAAAAAATCACGTCGCAATGTTGCGCATCATTATGATCTGAACGGTCGCCTTTACGACCTGTTTCTCGACAAGGACCGTCAATATTCCTGCGCTTATTTTGCGCAGGACGACATGACCCTTGAAGAGGCACAGGCTGCGAAGAAGCGGCATATTGCCTCCAAACTGAAACTGGATCGACCAGGGCTTGAGGTTCTGGATATCGGGTGTGGATGGGGTGGTCTGGCTCTGACGCTGGCCAAGGATTATGGCGCCACTGTTGTGGGCATTACCCTCTCGAAAGAACAGCTGGAAGAGGCGCGACGGCGGGTTCGGGAGGAGGGGCTTGAAGGACAGGTTCGCTTCGAACTCATGGATTATCGAAACGTCCGGCATCAGTTTGATCGTGTTGTCTCGGTGGGGATGTTCGAGCATGTGGGCAGAGCCCAGTTCGAGAGGTATTTCCGGGGAATTAAGGATTGCCTGAAGCTGGATGGTATTGCGCTGGTTCATTCCATCGGCCGAACGGACGGGCCCGGAACGACCAATGCATGGCTTCAGAAATATATTTTCCCAGGCGGATACTCTCCTGCTTTGAGCGAGACACTGGCAGCGGTTGAGCGGTCAGGATTATGGGTGACGGACTGTGAAATCCTTCGTCTGCATTATGCCAAAACGATTGCTGAATGGCGGAAGCGGTTTGATGCGAACCGCCAGAAAATCATTGATCTTTATGACGAGCGGTTCGTCCGGATGTTCGAATTGTATCTGATTGGAAGTGAACTGGCGTTTCGCCTGCAGGGGCACATGAATTTTCAGATACAGTTGACGCGATCGGTGGACGCTTTACCGCTCACACGGGATTACATGTACGAGACGGAGCACAAGCCTTCAGAGGTCTGAAGAAACCTCTCTTTTCGGTGTATAGCGAAAGCAGGATGGGTCATGGTCGTGCACCAGACCCACGGCCTGCATCCATGCATAGACGATGACGGGTCCGACGAAACGAAAGCCACGAGACTTCAGTTCTTTTGAAATTTTCAAGGATAGCGGAGACTGGCTCAGGACCGTTCCACTGGGATTATGAAGCGGAGCGTCAGGAACCAGTTTCGAGATGAAATCCGCAAAATCTTCGCCATTGTCTCGCATGGCGAGATAGGCGCGGGCATTCCCGATGGTCGCTACAATTTTGGCACGAGCACGAATAATGCCTTCATCCTGCATCAGCCGATCAACATCGGCATCTGTAAACAGGGCAATTTTTTCCGGGTCAAAACCGGCAAAAGCACGTCGGAACCCTTCTCGACGACGCAGGACAATCAGCCAGGACAGGCCGGCCTGAAAGCTTTCCAGAACCAGAGTTTCCCACAGAAGGCGGCTATCCCGGACAGGGACGCCCCATTCTTCGTCATGGTACTGACGAAGAAGCGGATCTGTCATGGCCCAGCGGCAACGTGGGTGGTCAGGACCGGGAACGGGCAAGGTGCAGTTCTGCAAGACGTGCGAATTCTGCGACCGAAAGGGTTTCGGCGCGTCGGGTTGGTTCGATCCCTGCTTCGGCCAGAAGAGCTTCTCCGCCAATGGACTTGAGGGAGGAGCGGAGCATTTTGCGGCGCTGTCCAAAAGCCGCTGCTGTCACTCGTTCCATGGCACGAAAGAGAGCCGGTTCCGGCTGTTCTGCATGAGGGATCAGGACAGCAACGGCAGAATGGACTTTTGGCGGCGGCGAGAAGGCTCCCGGGGGGATACGGAGGGCGACGGAGCAGGAGGCACACCATTGAGACAGCACGGCCAGCCGGCCATAGGCCGATGTGTCTGGGGCCGCGCAGATACGCTCGGCCACTTCCAGCTGAAACATCAGGGACAGACGTTCCCAGGATGCTGCCTGCTTCAGCCAGCCTACGAGCAGAGGTGTCGCGACGTTATAGGGCAGGTTGGCGATAATCTGACGCGGGGCAGGAGCAAGGCTTGCTGCATCCAGCTTCAGGGCATCCTGACGAACGACATGCAACCGGTCGGGATAATAGCCTGCCAGTTCGTCCAGCAGAGGCCAGGCTCGTTCGTCAATTTCGACGGCATCAACACGCGCTGCGGGACTTTCAAGCAGAGCGCGGGTCAGACCACCGGGTCCCGGGCCAATTTCCACAACGCTGCGGCCTGTCAGATCGCCGCCGAGAGAGACAATCCGGGCGCAGATGCCCGGATCGAGAAGAAAGTGCTGACCGAGAGACTTTTTGGCATCCAGACTATGGGCCTGAATGGTGTCTTTAAGGGAAGGGAGGTTCACGTCAGTTCAGCGCCGGTTTTGCGGCAGGGCGGATGTCGATGATGGAACGACGCTGCAGATCGCGCTGAAGCTGGCGGGACGCCTGTTCCACGCGCTCGTTCATGAGCTGATCGGCAATTTCGCCCGGTGTCTGCTGTGCCAGATTTTTCTGCTGACGGTCACAGACCATAAGCAAGGCAATTCCATCCATGGAAACCAGCGGGCGGCTGACTTTGTTGACGGGCAGCGACTCGATAACCGAGCGCATCTGGGGAGCAAGGCGCTCCAGAACCTGGGTTCCTGGATTGCTGGGGCGCTTTTCCCCGAGAGACTTGTTCAGGGCTTCCAAGGCGTCACAGCTATGGATGGTCTGGATAGCCTGTGTTGCCTTCTGTAAGGAGGCCTGCTGCTGCGGCGTTGGATTCTGCGGGTTCAGAGGCGCATCGAATGGGAAGAACGCCTGTCGCAGTGCGACCAGTGTTCCCATCTGCTTTCCTACGACGCGTTTGGCCTGAACCGTGGCAATGACGAAACCGCCTGCAACCTGAATCGGGTTGGAGATGGCGCCGATTGGCATCTGACGTACGATGTTCACAACCTCTGGATCGAGATTGTCTTCCTGAACCCATCCCATAGAGCCGCCATCAAGCGCCGACTGTGCCTGGGAGAACTGAGCCGCCACAATGGGGAAGGGTGCGCCATTGCGAAGCTGGGTAATGATGGTGCGGGTAAAGGTGAGTTCGTTTTCGTCGTGGCGAGGGTCCGCCACAGGAACGAAAATTTCGCTCATCATGTACTGTGCCCGACCCTGTTCGGCCTGAAGCGCCTGTTCGCGCTGGGCAATCTGCGTTGCCGTGATGCGGCCGCCTTCGCCAAGCTGTTCACGCAGAACCTGCATCCAGCCGATCTGGACACGGATCTGGTCAATCAGGGTGGTCAGAGATACGCCATCAGAAGCAAGACGGTCACGCAGGGCATTTTTGGGCATGCCGTTGCGCTGTTCGATGTTGCTGATGGCTGCGGCAATCTGCTCTGGCTCGACATTGATGTGTCTCTTGAGCATTTCCTGCGTCTTGAGGCGTTCATCAATCAGCTGATGGATAATCTGTCCGCGCATGCGGTTCATGACGTCCGGGCTGACGGGCAGGCCGGTTGAGAGCACGAACAGTTTCGCGCGGTTATCCACATCACGCTGCGTCAGAACCTGGCCGTTGATGACGGCAAGGATCTGATCCTCCGGCGGTGGCTTTGCCGGAGCTGCTGCTTTCTGGGGCACATTTTTATGTGCTGGAGCGGGATGGGCCAAAGCGGCGGGCGCTGCGACAGAGAGAGCCAGCAGGGCAGCCAGGGCCGTAGGTGCGGTGCGTTGGGTCTTGGACATGCTCAGCCGTTGATTCCGAAGGTGCCGATCGTTTTGAACGTGAAGTTGAACATCACTGTGGTGTTCCGCTGCTCGCCGCCGATCCGTGTGTACTGTTTGATATACATGATATCCAGCCCGAAGCAGTCGTTGGAATAGCCAACATCCCCGCCATTTGCGACGAACTGTTTCCGGGAGAGACTGCGACGGAAGAAACCGGACGCATGATACTGACGCCAGTGCGTAGATACGCCGCCCGTAATTTCGTTCGTTTTTACGGTGTAAGGCGTGTTGACGCCATTCGTGCGGTAGTTCGTTGCATAGTAATAGTATGGGGTCACCGGAGCATAGATATAGCCCGCGGTGAACCGCAGGGCAGGGATGCCTGTACTCACCAGACCTTCGCCATAATCAAGCTGACGGGTCCAAGGATTGTAGCGCCCTCGTGCGGTGACATCGACATACTGGTTTGGAGAAATTCGCAGTCGACCGACCGGATCAGACAGATGATGGTCCAGGCCAGAATAGGGGATACGGTTGTGGGTGACATGCTCCTGAAAGCTTTCGCCTACGAGCATATCGATCGTATGTCCGTTCCACACCCAGTTCTGGTGCACGCCGACATTGGCACGTAAGCCACCATCAAGGCGGTCCGTGCCATTATAGCGGTTGAGTGAGAAGAGGGTCGTATCTGTAAATTCGTAGGTCAAGCTGTCTTCGTTCGGCATGTAGCTGTTGGAAGAATTGCCTGTGTTGGGGGCCGCAATCGCCTGTACGATGGGTTCGAAGATCTGTGAACCACGCCCATGCGCGAAGGAGCGCAGGAAGGGCCAGTTCATTTTGACGGCAATGGTTGGCAGGACCTGACCCGTAAATTTTGTGCCTTGGGCTGAGTAATACAGGGGTTGTTGGTAGGATCGAGTGGAACGATAGATATTTGAATCCAAGCGTGCCGTGACCAGAAACTGTTGACCCCAACTGTTATGGAACGGGCGGTCCCATTGCATCTGAAGCTGGCCGCGTTGATCTGAGACGCCGTTCACGCGGTATACGTCAAAATCTGTGGTGTTCAGGCTGAACCGGCCGCCGAGAGCATCGGGTTGCCCCTGAAAAGCATACGTAAAGCGGGGCAGAACCCAGGGAAGATCTGAGTTCTGAATGACGCCCTGATTCAGGCCCTGATAAGCCTGCGAATCAACGCGAGCGTATGAACCGATGCCATATCCTTCAAGGAAGACATTCGAGTTCAGCATTTCTGAGCCGTAGCCCGGAACGCGATAATCACGCATGTAGTTGGCGGATGTTGCGAGGTTGATGTTCGCACCTACCAGCCAGTTCTTGCTGAGGGAGGCCTCCCCCCGGCCAAAAATATATCCTTGAAGGCCGTATTCGCCTGAGGAGTTGACGTTGTTGCCAAAGGTATTGGTGTAACGGCTTTCCCGGTTGGTGTCGTAGGCGCCACCGGCTGTAATATCCAGCGTGCCGAAGTTGAAGCGGTTTCGATATTCGGCTGTAACTTCCGGCCCGGTTTTTGAGGAGACGAGCCCACGGACTGTCAGATCCTGATGCTCGTCGATCGCCCAGAAATAGGGGAGCGTAAAATAGGTGCCGAGATATCTGTCATGCGGGCTGATGCCAGCCATCAGAAAGCCGCTCTGGCGCTTTACGGACGGGTCACTCATGGAGAAGAACGGGAAGTAGAAGACGGGCAGCCCCAGCATTTTCAGCCAGGCATGATCAAATTCTATCCGCTTGTGCTGAGTGTCCTGTGTCGCGCCATAGGCCTGGAATTGCCAGAAAGGTGGTGCGTCCGGGCGTTTGGCGCAGATTTCACAGGCCGTATAGACGGCGTGTGACAGATCGTTGATGAGGCCGTTCGTGCGACGCATTCCGTTCCCGGCCAGCTTCGCATTGTCCTGCATTCTCATGTAGATGGATGTGCCAATTCCATCATGCATGCCATGGCTGAATTCCATATAGGTGGCATAGGTGGTGCTGCCATCCGGCTCCATGATGGCAACATGACCGGTTGCTGCCAGAACGCCTGTATTGCGATCATAGGTAATCTTGTCGGCACGAAGCGCATGATCGCCCTGCCAGATCCGGACGTTGCCTTCCCACGTGACAAGGCCATTTTTGGCATAGCTTTCGCTATCGGCAAGGTAGGTCAGGGGATCGCGTTCAGACGTAGGTTTCCCAATAACGATGATATGCGTGTTGTCGCGCTGCATCGTATTGGCAAACATGTCCTGCGGCGCCACGAGCGCTGTTCCCGTCAGGGCGGCGCTTGCAAGGGAAACGTACCTGCGAGCGCGTTTAGGGAGCCACCGGGGCACCGACATCAACCATCCTCCATGTGCAGCAGAAGCGCGACCGCAAGACAAAGCCCTGCGCCCGTAGGTGCCCATGCTGCAAGAACCGGCGGCAATGCACCGGATTCACCAAACTGTTCAGCCACTTTCGAGATGGTAAAAAGTGCAAAACCTGCAGCAATTCCCGATCCCAGCATCCGGGCTACCCCGCCGCGCCGTGTGGGGCGCATCGAAAACCCTGCGGATACCAATGCCATTGTACCAGCAAGGATGGGAAGAGCCAGAAGCGATTGGAAATGTAACCTGTGACGGATCGACGGGAAACCGGAGTGTTCCAGCAGGTGGATGAATCCCGGCAAAGTAAAGACAGAGAGCGTATCAGGAGAGGCAAAACTCTCTTGAATGCGGCTGACCGTCAGATCCGACGGGAGCGTCAGGGCACCAATTTTCTGAGGAAGATGATCGGGCTTCAGAACGGCCGAATCATTGAGGTGCCACTCCTGATTGGCCAGAATACCCAGCGGTGATTCAACGCGCACAATCAGACGGTCACGGTCATCCAGGCGGAAAATTGTAACGCCTGAAACTTCCAGAGTGCTTTTGTTCAGACGCACATTCTGGGCATGGAGAATGGCAACGCCGTGTGGAACGAGCCCTTCATCGGCCTGCCGAAGCCATAATTCGCCGCCCTGCATCGTGAGGGGACCGCCGCCCGTTCGCAGGTAAGACTGATCCAGGAATTCTGCCTGCCGGTACATGGTGGACGACAGGGCGGAAATTCCCGTGGTTGTGAAAAGTCCGATCATCAGCGCGCAGGCCAGCGGACTGGCGAGGAACTGCCATGCGGAGATGCCGGCGGCACGGGCCACGATCAGTTCCGAAGACCGCGTCAGGCGCGAAAAACAGACAATTCCGCCCAGCAGGATGCCAAAGGGCAGCACGTAGATGATGTAGTACGGGATGTGCAGCCCTGCGATTTCCAGAATGAGGCTGGTTGGGACGTCGGGGCGCGTTGCTGCACGGCGAAGCAGGTCGATGAAGTCGAACAGGGAGACGAGCCCGGTCAGGGCCAGCACCATGGCGAGCGTGTTCAGTGTAAAATGACGGGCAATATAGATTGCCAGCGTCGTGGAGAAACCGACCTCGGTTTCCTGCGGACGCAACGTGTGAAGCAGCGTGGAGAACCAGCCGCGCTGAGTATGGACCATGCGCTTCATGAAGACTGCTTCACCTGCTGGGATGTGCCAGTCCATTGTTCGGCAAACAGCAGCGCCGCACAGATGATGCTGGGAAGAATGGCAGCCGCCCAGATGAGCGGAACGAGTGCAAGATTGCGCCCTGCAAGGTTCTGAAGCATCAGGGTGAGAGCCTGAAGGCCCACGACCGTCAGAATGGCTGTCAGGGGTCTGGTGATGTTGCCATGACGGGAAAAAGCACCGCGCAGGACAGCCACAAGTCCGATCATGGCAAAGGACAGGACCGTCAGGGGCGCCGTCAGACGGTGCCAGCCTTCCACGGCGAACTTGCCCCGATCACGGTCCGAAACTTCGGTGGGATTGGGATGAAACAGTTCGTGGAGAGACATTTCCGCTGCATCCCGCTCTTCGTGATTGTTCTGGCGGGATGAGGTGAGGTCAATCGTGTTCCGACCAAATGTCAGGACATTCAGGCGGCCTGTATGGCGGTCAATTTCTTCGCGGGAACCATTGTAGAGCACGACACGCGGTTTGTCGTTCACGGTGACGATGGTGCCTCGTTCGGCCAGAATGGTGGTATGGGCGTCCGGGTCACGGTCATCTTCCACCAGAACACCATGGAGGAGCCCGTTGGCATCGCGGGAGCGCACATAAACGGTCATGTCTCCCGAAACTTTTGTGAATACGCCTTCCTGCAAGAGGAAGGCAGCCATCTGATTGCGGATCTGGAATTCGTACCGATGGAAGGCATGGTAGGATACGGGGGCTAGCCAGAGCGTCAGAACATAACACAGCGCGACCGATGCCACGCCACAGATCATGCCCGGTCGTGCCAGTTCAAGTGGTGAAAGACCGGCTGCGCGCATGACGGTCAGTTCGCGGTCTCCGGACATGCGCTGATAGGTGAACAGGATCACAAGAAAGGTGGTAATCGGCAGGATGACGGCCACGAAAGAGGGCAGCATCAACGACGTCAACTGAAGGAAGACGCGCAGGGACAGTCCGTGCTGAACAATCATCGAGACGAAATGCAGTGACTGCGTCAGCCAGATGAGCGCCACAGCGCCGCCGGTCAGGGCGAGCAGAGCGATCAGAAGCTGTCGAAGGACATAACGATCGAGAAGGGGCAGCAGGTGTCGCACTGAAGTGCCGGGGGAAGAGGCCATGGCCCTTCGTGTATCCTTAGCCTGTGACGGGAGAAAGGCGAAAAAGCGGTATTTAGCGCAAGTAGATCGAACGATCGATCGGGGGAGGGTCTGTCAGGCTGTGATAAAGCTGGGTTGCCGCGATCCCAAGCAATAGCCCTGCGCTTACGCCAAAAGCAATTGCTATGTAACGCCACGGTTGTTGTGCCTTGTTGGTCACCACTTCTGCCTGAAGGCTGTAGGCATCTCTCTGTGTGCGGCTCAGGTCGGCCTGAACAGTGCGGACTTTGATCTGCTGTGTCCTCAGTTCGCCTTCAAGGCGCGCAATGGTCTGCCGAAGCTGGGCTTCACGGGCGGTTGCCCCTGTGCGCATTGGGTCCGTAGCCAGGCTGATGAAGAGGTTTTTGAGGGCACCGCCTGTCAGAGAGTTGCGTTGCGCGCGTGTTCGCAGGGCATCCAGTGCGTTCTGGGCGGAGCCGGACGACTCTTCCAGCACGAGTGCCAGAATGTCGGACAGCACCTTGATGTCTTTTGGGTCGAACGTCTCGCCCATATGTCAGCCGGGAGAGGTGGAAGACGGTCGGGGCTCGGCGGCACGACGTAGCCGGTCCCGGATGGCCAGACCGAGTCCGTGCCGTGGAATGGGCTGGGCGGCGATCCGTGTTAGCCCGCGTTTTGTTCCTTCTGCATCGAGAAAGCGCAGTCCTGCGAACAGCCGGGCCGCTGCTTCTTCCAGATCCCCTGTCTCACTCAGGTTCCACGTCAGGCCTGCTCCCGGCAAGGCCGGCCCGAAAGCGAGCAGGGCTTCGTTCGGCTCGACCTCATAGGCATCCAGCCGAACGGGTAAGGACGGAGCATAATGGGAGGCCAGACGTCCGGGAGAGGCAGGGAGCGCTTCTGTGAAGTCATCAGGATGATGGATGCTACCACACAGGGCTCTCAGTTCTTCCAGTGTGACGCCGCCTGGACGGAGCAGAACAGGCGTTTCCCGTGTGAGATCCAGAACGGTGCTTTCGACGCCGACCGAGCAGGGGCCGGAATCAAGAATGGCGTCAATCCGGCCATCAAGGGAGCGCAGGACATGCGAGGCCTCTGACGGGCTGACGGTGCCTGAGATGTTGGCCGATGGGGCTGCAATCGGGGCGCCGACTTCGCGCAGCAGCGCCAGAGCCGTCTTGCCGCGAGGAACGCGCAAGGCCAGCGTATCCAGCCCGGCGGCAGCGAGGTCCGAAACCGTGGAGTTTGGAGAGCGGGGAAGCACCATGGTGAGCGGACCCGGCCAGAATTTCTCTGCCAGCGCATGGGCGACGTCTTTTGTCCGGCCCTGCAATTCGGCTTGGGCAAAGGCGCTTTCCGCATCGGCCAAGTGGCTGATGAGCGGATTGAAACGGGGCCGCCCCTTTGCCGCAAAAATACGGGCGACGGCAGTATCCGATGAGGCAAGAGCGCCGAGGCCATAAACGGTCTCGGTTCCGAAAGCGACGAGCTTGCCCGCTTTCAGGAGTTCAGCGGCGCGGCGGATGCCTTCAGGGTCGGCGGCCAGACGTTCGGTATGAAGGGTCTCGCTCACGAAGCGCCTCCCGTGCAGTAAAAGGATGAGTTCAGACGGCCGGGTTTGCCGTAACGAAGGGGCTGACCGTGTTCATCCAGAAGGCTTCCGCCAGCGGCTTCCAGAATGGCCTGTGGGGCGGCGGTATCCCATTCCATGGTGGGTCCGAAGCGGGGATAGAAATCTGCCGCGCCTTCCGCAACGCGCATGAACTTCACGGATGAGGCCAGCTTGTCGATGGAGGCGACTTTCCGGCCCGCAAGCCATCGTTCCAGCAGTTCTGTGTTGCCATGATGGCTGGACGCCAGAACGCGCAGGCCGTCTTCGGTCGGAACGGCAGTATGGATGGGAGTACTGACTTTCCCGTCAAAACGATGGGCACCAAGACCCTGTCCGCCGCTGTAGATCAGTCCATAGCCGGGGAGAGCAACGACGCCGAGAACGGGTTTGTCGCCCCGCACGAAACCGATATTCACGGTGAAGTCCCGCCCGCCGGATGAGAAGCCGCGTGTGCCGTCAAGAGGGTCGACCAGCCAGTAGGCTTTCCCGGCATCAACTTCGATCCCAGCGGACATTTCCTCTTCACCTATGGCAGCAAGCGACGGGCAGGCGGCTCGCAGGCCGCGCAGGATGTGCTCCTCCGAAGCGCGGTCAGCTTCCGTGACGACGGAAGCGTCTTTCTTGACTTCAGTGCGAAAGCCGCGGGCGCGGATCTCGTTTATGATGTCAGAGGCTTCCGAGGCAAGGCGGAAGGCCAGTGACAGCAGGGCGCGGTCATCATCAGGGGAGACCGTTTGAAGAGGAGCTGAGGTCATGCCTGCAAGGCTACTTCATGAAAGACGTTTCGTCATGTGCTGATGCGTCGTCTAATGCAGGCAGCCATCTGCGGACAGTGGAGGGCTAGAGTCTGCCGAAAGGGGCAGGCCCGTGACGGCCTTCAAAGCTGTATCGGAACTGCAGAATGTTCCCGGAACAGAATTTTTTTTGACAAAGTGAAAGTAGGCTGGCGTCCAGCCGGGTGGGCCGTCCGAATGTGTTAGGCTGTAGACGTAGACGACTGTCGGGGCAGGCGATGGGACCGGATGCTCTCCGGGATCGCGGATGGCCTCAAAAAGCAGAACGGATGGCTTCCCATCCAGTCTTCCCTTGGCGAATTGAAAGGTCGCCAAGGCATCTTCTCCTGTATGAGGTGCGTCACTCAGATGGTCCCGTAACGACGTGTCGGAACTTCCGGGTCTGGCCTCAACGCCAATGACACTTGTTTTCCCTTCGACAGTGTTAGTCACAAGATACAGGTGGTAGCCCCACGCATTTCCATTGTCGCGCCATGCCTAGAACACGGAAAATGGTCCGTCTGGTCCGTTGAAACTGTTCATGCCGTCATGCAGCGGAAGAGGCGTCAGATGGTTCAGTTTTGGGGCGGCAGACTGTGCCCTGTCGGCCAGTGCCGGTATGCGAACCATGACGGCACAGACCAGCAGGATGGAAGCGGCGACGTAACGCATCCCGTTAATCATTGCTCTGGACCCTCTTGTGTGGAGGCACGCTGTTCCCGATAACGAAGGAACTGAAATGGTTCGGCCATGCAAAAGGTGTTTTATGCTCGATATTTCTTTCGGTTCGTTCCCTGCGCTGAATGACAGCGCGCCACAGGCTGTCGCGTTGATCTGTCATGGTAAAGGAACGTCTGATGACGCGACGTTCAAGGCGATTGATGAGGCGACAGCTGGCGCACTGGGGCGTGCTGTTTCGTTCAAGGGCTTCAAGGGTGATACGGGGCAAACGCTTGTTCTGACAGCTCCTTCTGCCTCCCTGTCTCAGGTCGTACTTGTTGGATGTGCGGCCAAGGATGGTTCGGCTGTGACGTCTGTTGCTGTTGAAAACGCTAGTGGGGCGGCAGCCAAGGCTCTGGATGGTGTGGAAAATGCTATTCTGGCTCTGACGGCGGATGTTGCCGGGTTTGCCGCAGAAGCCGCTTCGGGCGCGCGTCTTGCCCGTTATGATTTCGATCTTTATCGGACGAAGAAGTCTTCTGACCGTGCGTCTCTGAAAGCCTTGACGGTGGCAGCGTCCGATGTGGCTGCTACGGAAAGTCGCTGGGTGGCTCTGGATGCTGTGTCCCGTGGTGTGTTCCTGACGCGTGATCTGATCAGCGAGCCGGCCAACATTCTTTATCCGGAGACGTTCACCGCGCGTATCGAGGCGCTGCGTGAGATCGGGCTTGAGGTTGAAGTGCTTGATCAGGCAGCGATGCAGGAACTCGGGTTCGGTGCGCTTCTCGGTGTAGCGCAGGGCAGTGCCAATGCGCCTCGCACGGTCATTGTTCGCCATAACGGCGGTGGAGACGAAGCGCCGCTGGCATTCATCGGCAAGGGCGTGACGTTCGATAGCGGTGGCATCTCCATCAAGCCAGCCGCTGGCATGGACGAAATGAAGACCGATATGGGTGGTGCGGCCACCGTCATCGGCCTGATGAGCGCGCTGGCCCGCCGTAAGGCGCCAGTCAATGTCATTGGTGTTGTCGGGCTGGTCGAGAACATGGTGTCCGGCCGGGCGCAGCGTCCGGGCGATATTGTGACGAGCTACAGCGGCCAGACTATCGAAGTTCTGAACACTGATGCTGAGGGTCGTCTGGTTTTGGCAGACGTGCTGGCCTACACGAAGGATCGTTTCAAGCCGAAGCTGATGGTGGATCTGGCTACGCTGACCGGTGCAATCGTGGTGAGTCTTGGCACGGAAAATGCGGGCCTGTTCAGCAATGATGATGCGCTGGCATCTGGTTTGTTCGAGGCCGGAAAGCAGGTTGGCGAAGGTCTGTGGCGGATGCCGATGGGCGAGGCGTACAACCGTCAGATCGACTCTGATATTGCCGACATGAAGAACATCGGTGGCCGTCCGGGTAGTGCCATTCTGGCGGCAGAGTTCCTGAAGCGCTTTGTGGGTGATGCCACATGGGCGCATCTGGATATCGCGGGCACAACCTGGAAGACGACGGCATCCCCGACGGCTCCGAAGGGTGCTACGGGTTTTGGTGTACGTCTTCTGAACCAGTTCGTGCAGTCCCATGAGGCTCGTGCCTGAGAACGGGGGCCTGAGAGTGGATGTCGGATTTTACCATCTGACGCGGACGCCTCTTGAAGAGGCGTTACCTGCGCTGCTTGGCAAGACGCTGGATGTGGGAGAGCGGGCGCTTGTTCGCTGCCCTGATGCCGCGTCTGTCACGGCGCTGGATACGGCGCTGTGGGTGTCGCGTGATCCGGTCTGGCTTCCGCATGGAACGGCAAAGATGGGGCACGCGGCGCGACAGCCGATCTGGCTGACGGAAGGGAATGACGTGCCAAATGGTGCGAAATTTCTGTTCCGTGTTGATGGGGCGGGAGAGGATGATTTCGCGCCCTTCACAAGAATTTTTGACCTGTTTGATGGTCGTGACCCAGCGAGTGTCCAGCGGGCGCGTCAGCGCTGGGTTGGGCTGAAGACTGCGGGGCATACGCTCGTGTACTGGCAGCAGCAGGAGCGTGGCTGGAAGAAATCCGGCTGACCTTCTGGCGGAACATCTCCCGCGCTCATGTCGTTGTGTGACTGAGTTCTTCCCGGGAGACGCCTTATGAAAACCGTTACGCTCCGCAACGGCACCACCGTTCCAGCCCTTGGAATGGGAACATGGAATGTCGGAGACAGTGCAGATCGTCGCTCTTCGGAAATCGAAAGCCTGCGCAAAGGGCTGGAAGCCGGTCTGCGTGTGATTGATACGGCGGAAATGTATGGCAATGGCCGGTCCGAAAAGCTGGTCGGCGAGGCCATCGCGGACGTGCGTGATGATGTCTATCTCGTCAGCAAGGTTCTGCCGTCCAATGCATCGTATGACGGTGTGCGCCGGGCCTGTCGCCGCTCACTGGAGCGGTTGGAGACAGACTGGCTGGACATGTATCTGCTGCACTGGCGCGGTGGTACGCCCCTGGAAGAGACCATCCGGGCTTTTGAAGACCTTCAGGAAGACGGACTGATCCGGGGCTGGGGTGTTTCGAATTTCGATGTCGATGACATGGAAGAAATCGAAGACCTTTCAGGATCCTGCCAGATCAACCAGATCCTCTACAGTCTGGAACACCGTGGCACCGAGTTTGATCTGCTGGATCATGATCTGAAGGCAGGCGTGGTCACGATGGCGTATTCGCCATTGGGGCAGGGCGGGGAACTGCTTCAGCATCTCGCTCTCAAGGAGATTGCCGGACGACACGAGACCTCTGCCGGGCCCGCTGATCCAGCGCAGATTGCGCTGGCTTGGGTGATGCGGCGGGAGAATGTCATGGCTATTCCGAAGGCTGGATCTCCGAAGCATCTGCTGTCGAATGTTGCCAGTCTGGAGATTGTTCTGACGGAAGATGATCTGAAAGTTCTGGATCATGCTTTTCCTCCGCCGCAACGCAAGGTATCTCTCGCCATGATCTGACGGGCATGATCTGATACGGCCCGTTTCCACTTCCGGAGCGGACCGTACCCTGTTCAATTTTTCGACCCTGTTTCATACCGATCCGGTCTCTCTGTGCCTCGCAGTATTGACTGTTCCTGCCGTTTTGAAAGCGGATCGGGACAGTGTGGCCGGGCGTGGCCGGATTGCGCTTCCGGCGGCGCTTGTTGCGATCCTTGCGACGTCAGGTCCAGCCATTGCCGTGGCTCTTGGCGTCTGGATGACGCAGGAACGCAGGGCCTGTCCGCTCTGGTGGGTATTGCCAGCGCTGCTGTGTTCCGTTCTGCTTCCTGACAGTACTATGGCCCTCCTGGCACTGTTTCCGGTTCTTTACTGGTCTGCGCTCGGTTCGCGCGATGGGGCGCTGTTTCCGGCTCTCTCTGGCATTCTTGCCGTTTCGGTTCTCTGGCACGCTGGGGCCATCAACCCGATTGTCTGCATGGCGGGCCTTGGCGCGATGACGCTTCTTGTTTTGGGGCGTTGTGCGTTGTGGGGGGAAAAGCCCGGGGATCTTGGACTGCTTCGGCCAGCGATCCTGGCAACGCTCGTGATTGCAGCTCAGGATGAAGGATTGACGACGGGCGCCCGCATTGCCCTTGAAGCTCTGTTGCTGGATCTGACTCTTTTGGTTCTGTACGTCCCGGTGCTTCGTCTTCTTCCGGTGCTGGCCATTCTCAGGCTGCCTTTTCCGCCGTTGCCGGGATTTATCGTGCTGTGGCTTGGGATCCATGCCGCGCTTGGGTTGGCTGCCGGTGTGCAGGGCTGGAGCGTGGTCGGGGTGTTTGTTGCGCTTCTGATCGGTCTGATTTCGTTGGTGGATGTTCTGACGGTTGGGCGTAGACCAGATTCTGGCGCGTTGCCTGTCGGCCCTGCCGGGGCGGTCGGTATCATTGCTCTGGCAACTATGGTGCTGCCTCTGATCGTGTTTGGCGTCTTCAGCCCGGTTCTTCATCATGTGGGGGGAGAATGGGTATGGCCCTTCTGGTCTTTGGGGGGCGGAGATGGCGCACATCTCAGATTGCCAGCTATTGTCCTTCTTCTAGGCGCAATCTGGCTGTGGCTGGTCAAATCATGGCGGGTGGAGCGTGGGTTGGAAAAAGCCTTTGCGGGCCTATTTTCCGGTCGGGTTCAGACTGCGCGGGGCGAAACCGGCCTGTTTGAAGAGCCAGCCGCTCTGCCGTGGGTTGTTCGTCGTCTGATCGTGGGTGGGCGGGGACGTTTCCGCGCCATGATGACCCTGAAAGTCGGGAACATGCCCGAGACGCGGCGGATGGCTGTTGGACTGTGGCTTGTGCTGCTGGCTCTGGTGCTGGCCATTCTAGGGCTGACATCATGATGACGGCTGTCCTCCTTGCTGTCGCCCAGACGCTTTTTCAATGTGTTCTCCTGCTCCTGTTGACGCCGCTGATGGCTTGGTTGCTGGAAGAACTACCGCGTTGGATCAACGGTGAAGCTGTGTCCGGCCCTGCTCGGCAGGTGCGCAATGCCGGGCTTTTCTGGCGCACTGTATTTCGTCAGCCTTTGGCGCCCGGGTTGGCTCTCGTTCTCGCCATGTCTCTGCTGAGCCTTGCGGTTCTGCCTGCTGTCACAACGGGAGGCGCCTTGATCTCGTTGGCGAACCCGCTGCTTGTCGGCATTCTGCTTCTTGTCGGACGGCTCATGCTGGGACGTTCCTCCTTGCGGAATGAAGGGCGACGCGTTCTTCCTGCGGTTCTGGTGTTGTGTTTGACGGAAGCCCTGATTGCTCTGGCCGCTCCGGGGGCAGATGGTCTGGGAGGGCTTTGTGCGATGTTGCATATTGAGCCCGTCCCGGGACTGGAGGGCGCTTTAGGGGCCTGTGTTCTGGCTTTGGCCATTTCATGTCCGCCGCTTCGTGACGATGATATGCTTTTACGTCTGGACGGTATGAAGGACCGGGTGGCCCGCGATATGGCGCGGCAGGTCGCGCAGGTTCTGAATTTTGCCTGGATTGTCCTGCTGGCTGATCTGGCTCTGCCCATTTCCGTTGGGTTGCGTGATGCGGGCCTTTCGGGATGGTTCGTGGGGCTGGCGGCCCTTCTGGCGCGTATCTTACTTGTGGTGATGGTGCTTGTGGCATTGAGGCTGACAGCGCAGGAGCGCAGCGAAAGGCTGACGGCGCTGTTTGCGGGGGTGGCGCTTCTTCTGGCACTGGCCGGGAGGTTCGCGACATGATTGTCGGGTTTGGCGTTCTCCTCCTTCTGGCGCTGGCTGGCCTGGGCCGGGATGGACGCGGATTACCGCTGTACGGGTTGGTCTGTGCGTTTGCGGGGGCAACGGTCTGTAGCGGTCTCCTTGCGTTGCTGACGTCTATTACGTTGGTCGGATTGAATATTGGAGCCTGGATCTGGCTGCGACGTTTTGCGCCTCATGCGCCAGACCGGGGCGCTGTATTGCCTGTCGTGGGGGCTCTTTTGCTGTTGCTGGCACTGGGTCTCTCCGGGGCCAGTCTGGGACTTGCGCCTGTTCTTGGTGCCGGTGTCGTTCTGATCGGGCTTTGTGGCGCGGCGTTCGGGCCGTCTCTTGTGCAGTTTACGGGTCTTCTGGTTGCGGCTGACGGTCTGATCGTTATGGCATGCATTTTGCAATCCTGGCCGCTGTTTGCGGCAGCTGTTGCGCTCTGGGCCGTTCTGGGCGCGCTGGGCGTGACCTTGCTGCCGCGTCTGGCCTGGCGCCGCGTGGAGGAAAACTGATGCATCCGCTTGCCCCGGTCGGGACATTGTTCGCCGTCACGGTCTGGCCGCTTCTGGCGGCCTTTCTGCTCATGCTTACCCCTGCAAACCGTCAGCCCGCCAGCAGTCTGACATTCGCCATTGCCGGGGCGATCATGACGCCGATTGCGGTCTGGTTGATGCCCGGCGCCGATGCATTGGCGGCTGCCTGCTCCTGTGCCGTGGCCGTTATGCCGCTGCTGCTACCTCCTGCAAGGGATAGAACTGGTCGTATTCTGCCATTTTTGGTGACAGGGTGCGCCCTGATGGCGCTGAATGTTCATTCGGCATTCGCCGTGACGGTGCTGTGTGGGGCTGGGACTGTTCTGCTGGCGTGGCGGGAAGGCCGCGGGGCGCAGAAAGCAGCGATCGTCTGGGACATGGCCCGATCCCGTCTGGGAGGCGTCATTCTGGGTGTTCTGGGGGCGTCGCTGCTCTCCATGGAGCAGTCTCCGCTTGGGCCTGTTCTGCTGACGGTTGGTCTTTGCATGATGGCAGGGCTGGGGCCATCGCCCGTTCCGGAGCCGGAGGCTGCGTTGCTGGACACGGGTCTGCGCTTTGCGGCGATCCTTCTGATGCTGCGGCTTGATCATCATGCGCTTGTGCATCTGCTGGTTCTGGTCGCAGGCTTCGGGACGCTCATCATGAAGATGGCCGTGCAATCGAAAGGGCGAGGGCAGTTCCTGCCAGTTCTGGCGGCTCTCGGGGCGATTGCCGCAGCAGTCGGGGAAGGTAGCGCGATTGTGCTTCTGCTCATGACGTCGCTTGGTCTGGCTGTGCTGGAACGGGAGGGAGATGCTGACCATTACCGGTCTGTCGCCGATGGGATGGTGCCTTGGCCGGTCTTTTGCGCACTTCTGGCAATAGGTCGGTCTCTTGAACCGTTCCTTCTTGCTCTCATGATTGTGTGCCTGTTACCGGGATTGAGGCAGGTTCGCTTTTCCAAACTGATGCCGTCTGGTCTGGCATTGAAAGCCGGGATTGTGCCGGTGGTTGAGGCTGCCCTTCTCGCGATCGGGCTGTGCGGGCCTCTGCTGCTGACGTGGCATCCAACGCCGGGGTGGCAGCCATGAGCGACATGGGAAAGATTATCCGAAGTGGGGAGCGTGTCGCGCTGTCTCATTATTCTCTGGATGCAGAGCAGTGGGAAGCCATGTTGGCTGCCCCGGGTGCGACATTGCCGCTTCTGTCCTGCTGGGCTGATGAACACCGTGTCTATGTTCTGCTGCTTAAAGGCGATTGCACCCTGATGGCGAGCACGGCAGTAGAAGACCGTCGTTACCTTGCGCCGTCTTCCCGCTTTCCAGCGGCGGAATGGGGCGAGCGGGTGGCTTATGATCTCTGGGGTGTTGAGGCGATGGGGGCCTCCGGGGAAGGGCAGCCTGCATTGGATGAAGG
Source organism: Gluconobacter sp. NFX36 (assembly GCF_049887835.1). Taxonomy (NCBI): domain Bacteria; kingdom Pseudomonadati; phylum Pseudomonadota; class Alphaproteobacteria; order Acetobacterales; family Acetobacteraceae; genus Gluconobacter; species Gluconobacter sp. NFX36. Next base: position 214,022 of record NZ_JAGEKJ010000004.1, read on the forward strand.
AGTGTGGGAAGCTACGTGGCCACTCTCTTCCCGTCCCGGCCCGGGCGGTCAGACGGCAGGTCCTGTTCCGGGGCGTACTGTTTTGTCTGCGGAAAAGTCGGGGCTGACGGGTCCGCTGGAACTGTCTTTTGACGTTGCTCGCGGGAAAGTTCAGGGGGTGTCCTTCAATGCGGGGCTGGCGCATCGGGGTGTGCTGCACCGGATGATCGGCCTTACACCTGAGGAGGCTTTGCCTTTGGTGTCGCGGATGACCGCCGGAGGATTTGTGGCGCATCCGGTCGCGTTCTGCCGGGCTGTGGCTCAGGCTCGCGGCTTGCAGCCTGGCCCGGGTGTTCGGGATTGCTGGATAATCCTGCTGGAAATCGAGCGGATGTCTGTTCATCTGTTTGATATGGCGCGCACGGCCAGAGCCGTGGATGCGGGGCTTTTGGCGACGCATTGCGAACATGCGCGTGAGGCGATTGCTTTCGCCTGTGCTGAACAGGGTGTGTCCCGCCGCCTGACGGATCTGGTGCGCTGTGATGGTTTTCGCGCAGGACTGGAAATCGTTCCGCTGGCACAGGCTGTTGTGAATGCAATGCAACCCCGCATGGCCCAACTCCGGGAACTGCAATCCGTTTTTGCACCACGACTGAAGGGCCTTGCTGTTCTGGCACCGACACAGGCGCGGGAATTTGCAGTTGGTGGACTGGTGGGGAGAGCCTCGGGGCGGAGTCTGGATGTGCGTCGTCGGGAAGCCGGGATGCGGCTGGATGCTTTGCGCTCGACAGGATCAAGTGAGGGCGATGGCGCGGCGAGAGATGCTTTGCGTCTTAACGAGATCCGCGACTCTCTGGCTCTGATCCAGCGTATTCTGGGCAGTATCGGCATGGATGATGACGAGCCCGCACCGGAGTCGACGCAGGAAGGCATTGGTGCTGCGGAAGGTGCCCGCGGCGATATCTGGTACTGGGTGAGGCTCAGGAACGGAAAGATCGAGGCCGTTCAGGCCCGTGATCCAGCGGTTTCGTTACTGTCTGTTCTCCCGGATATTTTGAAGGGAGAACTGCCGGAGAGCCTGCCTGCGGCTCTGAGGTCTCTGGCTCTGTCTCCCTCGGGAGTGGCGATGTGAGTGTGTTTCAGAAGACCGGACCGCTCAGTGTCCTTCATGCTTTCATGGATGCGTCACGCTGGAGAGCCTCTGTGGACAAAGAGGCTTCCGTACACAATGATATGATCAGTCTGTATGTGCTGGAGACCGGTGGCTGCGAAGGCTGTGCCATGGAAGTGGAAAGTCTTTGTGGTTCTGCTTTTGCGCTGGCGCGGTATGGGTTCAGGCGTGTGGCAGATCCGGCAGATGCAGACTGGCTGCTGGTGACGGGGGCCATGAGTCGGGCATGCGTGCAAATGCTTGAGCGCGTCTGGAACGCCATGCCGCCGGGGAAAAGTCTGGTGGCTGTAGGCGCCTGTGCTGTCGACGGAGGTGTGTTCGGATCGGGATATGCCACGCTCGGAGGGCTCAGGGCTTTGACTCAGGTCCGCCGGTCTATTCCTGGCTGTCCGCCGTCCCCGCAGGATATTCTTTTGGGTTTGCAGCGGCTGGCCGGGCGTTGAAACAGATCGGTTCCTGTACCCAGGTCTCCGGCTAAAAACAGAAATATTGATTTTTTGTGATGGGGTAGCTTGCCCGCAGAGGCTTTCCCGTTCAAGCAGACGGGCGCATACAGTGCGTTAATCCGTTTCTGGTTCCCCTTTTCGGGGGCCGTTAAAACAGTACAGGGCATGAGATGGCTGACTATCGCCTTGGTATCGATCTTGGTGGAACGAAGATCGAGATTGCAGTTCTCAATCGCCAGGGCGATCTTGTCCTGCGTGAGCGAATTCCTAATCCGGGTGTCTATCCGGAAGCTATTCTTGCGATCCGTGACCTCGTAACGAGTGTGGACCATCGTCTGGGGGCCGTACCAAGCCACCGGGTCTCCGCCGGTCAGAGCACGTCCACGCTGGGCATTGGTATTCCGGGATCCATTTCTCCGGAAACGGGCCTGATCAAGAATGCCAATGCGACGTGGCTGAATGATCAGCCTTTCGGCATGGATCTGGAATCCGCTCTGGCCCGTCCGGTCCGCACCGAGAACGATGCGAACTGTTTTGCTCTTTCAGAAGCAGCAGATGGCGCGGCGAAGGGGGCTCAGACAGTATTCGGTATTATCGTTGGGACCGGCATGGGCGCAGGCATTGTGAATAATGGCCGCGTGATTGAAGGTCGCCATCACATTGCCGGTGAGTGGGGGCATCTTCCGCTTCCGTGGCCTCTGCCGGAAGATGGTGAACCACGCCCGTGCTTCTGCGGGAACAAGGGGTGCATGGAGCGCTACCTGTCCGGACCCGCTCTTGCTGCCGACTGGAAGGGAGAAGGAAACCGCAACACCGCTGGGATTGAAGAGGCTGCTGCGAACGGGGATCAGGCTGCGATTGCAGCGTTGAACCGTTACATGGAGCGTTTTGCCCGTGCGTGTTCGCTGGCGATCAACTTCCTTGATCCGGACGTTATTGTTCTGGGTGGTGGGATTTCGAACCTTGCATCGCTTTATGACCGCGTTCCGCCGCTGTTGAGCAAGCACGTTATTACGCCGGTTTGCACGACGCCGATCGTGAAGAACCTGCATGGTGACAGCTCTGGCGTTCGCGGCGCTGCATGGCTGTGGGATGTGACAGAGTAAAAACTTCTGGGAAGCCGGATTTTCCGGTTTGTCAGGCATTAAAAAAGCCGCCGGGATGTCCCGGCGGCTTTTTATGTTTCAGGCGGGCTCTTCGTCCACCGTTTCCGACATATCTTCGGCGGCTTTTCTCAGCCGGTGATAGGAACGGCGGGAAAACGGCAGAATGGCGACATAGAACAGACCTGCCGCAGCCAGTGCTCCCCACGGATCAGCAACGAGAACAGCGGCATAGAGGCCGGTTCCCAGCATCAGGGGCAGTACGTATCGGGCTGGAACCTTGAAGTTCTTGAACGACCACACAGGAAGTGTGGACACAAGAAGAAGGGCCGTCAGGATAAGGCAGATGGCGGAAACGATCGGTTCACGCGCAAAAGCCGACAGCCCTTCGGCGTGCATGCGGTCTGCTTCCAGCCCAAGAAAGACCGGGAACAGGACGATGCCTGCACCGGCAGGAGCGGGAACGCCCGTGAAGAAATTCGCGGAGTAGTCCGGCTTGTCGTCATCATCAAGGCTGGCATTGAAGCGGGCCAGACGCAGCGCCATGCAGACCGTGAACATGATGCACGGGACAAAAGCATAACGCCCGGCATCTTCCAGGCACCACATCAGCAGCACAAAAGAGGGGGCGACGCCAAAGCACACGAAATCCGACAGGCTGTCGAACTCTGCGCCGAACCGTGTGGTTCCGCGTAGGAGGCGCGCGATCCGTCCATCAAGGCCGTCGATACAGGCGGCGATGAGTAGCGCGACAGCTGCGTGCTCGAACTGGTGTTCCAGTGCAAAGCGCATCCCGCTCAGCCCGGCGCAGAGGCCGAGCATGGTCAGGATGTTGGGAATCAGCCGGTTAAAGGACGGCCCCCGCACGCGTGTGCGGGGAGTCCGTCCCATACGGCGGAGCCTGCGTCGGATGCGACGTCGGCGGGCAGGACGGGAGATATCCGCCGTTTCAGGAGTGGTCATGGAGGCGTTCTGGCTCAGAGCTTCGCCAGGACGGTTTCGCCCCCGATCATGGTCTGACCTTCGACGACAATCGGTTCAACACCTGGTGGCAGATACACGTCAGTACGGGAGCCGAACCGGATCAGACCGAAACGCTCGCCTGCTTCCAGATGGTCGCCTTCTTCAACGAAGCACAGGATACGACGGGCAATCAGGCCCGCAATCTGCACGACGCCGATATTGCGACCATCCGGCAGGGTCAGGCGGATTTCGTTGCGTTCGTTGTGTTCGGAGGCCTTGTCGAGGCTGGCGTTCAGGAACTTGCCTGCATGATAGGCGATTTTCGTGACCTGACCGGCGGCTGGCATACGGTTGATGTGAACATCCAGCACGGACAGGAACGTCGAAACGCGCCAGACGGGTGTGCTGCCCATTTCCAGAGCAGGCGGTGGCGAAACCAGCGAAACGCCTGTCACGCGGCCATCGGCTGAGGCCAGAACCAGGTTCGCACCCGGCGGCGGTGTGCGCTTCGGGTCACGGAAGAAGTACAGGCAGAACGCAGAGAACGCGATGCCTGCCTTGCCGAGAAGGCGCGTGCAGCGCCATGGCGTCGCGCGACCGATGAGCCCGACGAGGGCACCGGCGGCGAGGAAAGGAGTCGCGGCGCGATGCGGCGGCGACAGGACGAGCTTGAAGGACTGGATCAACGACATGGAACGCACTCTTACGGCACAGGGAGTTTGGGTCAAGAATTCGCCACAAAGAAGGCGTTTTTCAGGCAGGTTCCGCAACCTGTCTGGGAATGGCCACGCGGCTTTTTTCCTCCACGAGAGGCAGGCCTGCATAAATGTTTTTACGGGCCAGCACGATATGGACGCCGGCACAGGGAAACCGGGCTATTTTTCCAAGTCGTTCGGGGAGGGCTCCTGAAAGGCCTGAAAGCAGGGCCGGGGGCGTCATGAGGGCGCCCGTATGCTGCTCGATGCGGAACAGTCCCTGTTCAAGAAGTCGCGTGATCTGGCCTGTGCTGAAGGGTGTTCCATGCCCGAAAGGGGTTGCATCCGTATGAGCCCAGCAGCCTGACCGGTTCGGGACGACGAGGATCAGGACGCCATCATCTGTCATGACTTTCCAGATGGACCGGAGGAAATCCGGTGCTGATCGGGTAAACTCCATGCCATGAATAACCATGATGGCTTCCATCGACAGATCATCGAAAGGCAGTCGTCCGCTATCGACCATGCAATCCTGAGCGGTATGCGGAAAAGCATTTTGTGTCTGCGGATGCTGAAGGCGGGCTGAGACAGCGTAGGCTGCATGGGATGGGAGATAAGGGCCAGGATAACCGATGCCGAGAAGGCGGCGTGTTTGCAGATCCGGCACCAGTGTTTGCAACCTCTGGTTCAGAAGTGCCGCAGTGCGCGTGCCTGTCCGGCTTCCGTAGAAGGTCGCGGCATCTTCGGAACGGGTACGTGTCAGGCGCGTCAGCATGGTATGTATCTAATCAGCAAGCGAAGACCAAAGGAACCGTCATGTCACTCGATATTCAGTCTATCCCGGTTCTGTCAGACAATTATGTCTGGCTTCTGACAGCAGGAGACGGCACCCGTGCTGTTGTGGATCCGGGAGAGGCCGGTCCGGTCATGGATGTTCTGGGTGAGGGGCGGCTGGATCTGATTCTTCTGACCCATCATCATGCGGACCATACAGGTGGGGTAGATGCACTACGAGAACGCTATGGCTCTAAGGTCTTCGGTCCATCACAGAAGCCGGAATGGCTGCCTCGACTGGATCGTGGTCTCGAAGATGGAGACACGTTTTTCATTGGCGACGTGGCCGTAGAGGTTCTGCTGACGCCGGGCCACGCTGTGGGGCATCTGTCCTATGTTGTTCCGGAAGTGCCCGCGCTTTTCTGTGGAGATGTTCTCTTCAGCGCTGGATGTGGGCGTCTGCTGGAAGGGACGGCGGAAGAGCTGTTCCGGAGTCTGCATCGTTATGATGCTCTTCCAGAGGATACGCTGGTCTGTGCGGGGCACGAATACACGCGCTCCAACATTGCTTTCGCGCTGTATGTTGATCCGGAGAACGTGGCGCTCAAGGCGAGGGCAGCCGAGGTGGAAAGGCTTCTGGAAGCAGGACGCCCGACATTGCCGGTGTCTCTTGGTACCGAACGGGCGACAAATCCGTTTCTGAGAGCGCCAGATGTGGCGCGCTTTGCGGAATTGAGACGTCAGAAAGATACGTTCTGACGGTAATAAAAAACCCCGCCTTTGTAAGGCGGGGTTTTTTGTTCCGGGGCAGGTCAGTGATGACCGCCGAAAATGATTTTCTTGAGGAGTTCGGCTCCCACGCCAACGACGAGAACGCCGCTGGCCCAGAAAAGAACGAACCACCCGACCCGTTTCATCCAGGCGACAGGGCCTGTTTTCTGATCGGGTTTTCCGTACTCGATTCTCATGATCCGAACTCCCGGAAAATCAGTGGTAGTGGTGCTCTGCCGTCACTTTTCCGCGGAACACGTAATAGGAATAGATCGTGTATCCGAGAATGACCGGCAGCAGGAACATGGCGCCGAAAAGGACGAAAGCCTGACTGCTCGGTGGGGAAGAAGCCTGCCAGATGGTGATGGTCGGCGGTACGATGTACGGCCAGACATTGATCCCCAGTCCGGAGAAGCACAGGAAGAACAGACTGAGCGTCGAGATGAACGGCAGCAGGTGCGACTTGCGGTTACGCAGGCCCAGGAGCAGTGCCCCGGCAACAGCTACGACAGCCACCGGAACCGGCAGAACCAGAGCAAGCTGCGGCCATTCGAGCCAGTGTTGCATGTAGGTCGTGTGAAGCTGTGGCGTCCAGACGGACACAGCCACGATCGTCAGCAACATCAGGCCAGCGAGCGTGTAGGAAACGCGACGCATCGTGTCCTGAAGTTCACCTTCACAACGCCAGATCAGCCATGTGGAGCCCAGAAGCGCATAGCCGATGGTCACGGCAGCACCACAGAACAGGGCAAAGGGCGTGACCCAGTCAAGGGAGGTACCAACGAAGACGTTGTTCTGAACCGGGATGCCCTGAACGAGCGTGCCAAGGATGACGCCCTGCATGAACGCCGCGACGATGGAGCCACCGCAGAACGATGCGTCCCAGAAAAGCTGTGACCGTGCGGACTTCATCTTGAAGCGGAACTCGAAAGAGACGCCGCGCAGGATGAGAGCCAGCAGCATGAACAGGATCGGCAGGTACAGCGCGGGAAGGATCGTGCCGTAAGCGACCGGGAAGACGCCGTAGAGTGCGGCGCCCCCGAAGATCATCCAGGTTTCGTTGCCGTCCCACACAGGGGCGACCGTGTTGACCATGACGTTGCGGTGATCGTGATCGCGTTCCTTGAGGAACAGGACGCCGATGCCAAGGTCAAAGCCGTCAAGGATGACGTAGAGGAAGATGGCAGAGGCCGCGAGAACGGCCCAGACCACGGGAAGCCAGAAGGCGGCGGATTCGGTCATGATCGCTTACTCCGCCAGACCAGCATTGTGGGGATGGTGAGACACCTGCGTCGTACCGGCAGACATGTGCGGCTCGTGCTCGGACGGACCTTCTTCACCCGAATGAGGTTCCTGGGCAAAGCTGCGCAGCAGGATCGTGATACCGCCTGTGAAAACGATGAAGTACACGATCACGAAGGCGATCATGGACGTTGCCATGCTCGGCAGGGCGATTTCCGACACACTGTCAGACGTCTTGAGCAGACCGTAAACAGTGTAGGGCTGACGACCCACTTCCGTCGTGATCCACCCACAAAGCAGAGCAATGAATCCCGCCGGAGACATCCAGAGCGCAACGCGATGCAGAAGAGCGTTGTTGTACAGGCTGCCCTTCCAGCGCAGGAACAGGGACCACAGACCGACCAGAACCATGAGCGAACCCAACGCGATCATGATGCGGAAGGAGAAGAACAGCAGGGGTGAGTACGGGCGCAGATCCTTCGGATAGTCCTTGAGGCCCGGCACCTTGCCATCAAGGCTGTGCGTCAGGATCAGGGAGCCGAGGAGCGGGATCTGGACCTTGTAGTGCGTCGTCTCGTTTTCCATGTCCGGAATACCGAACAGGATTTCCGGCGCGCGACCTTCAGACTCCCAGTCACCTTCCATCGCGGCGATCTTGGCAGGCTGGTATTCCAGCGTGTTCAGACCCTGCGTGTCACCGGCCAGAAACTGGACCGGGGCAACGATGGCGGTCATCCACATGGCCATGGAGAACATCAGGCGGACCTGTTCGGACGCCTGACGGCCTTCACGACGGGCCTTCAGCAGGTGCCAGCCAGCGACGCCAGCCACGATGAACGCGACGGACAGGAAGGCTGCCAGTCCCATATGCACGAGGCGGAACGGGAAGGAGGGGTTGAAGATGATCTGCCACCAGTTGCCCGGCAGGAAACGCCCCGTAGCTTCATCAATGATGTAGCCCTGTGGCGTCTGCATCCAGGAGTTGGAGGCGAGAATCCACGTCATGGAAATCAGCGTGCCGATCGAGACCATGCAGGTTGCACCGAAATGCAGCCCTTTGCCCACGCGGTTCAGGCCGAACATCATAACGCCGAGGAATCCGGCTTCAAGGAAGAAGGCCGTCATCACTTCATAGGCCAGCATCGGGCCGAGGATGGGGCCAGCTTTCTGCGAGAACTGGGACCAGTTGGTGCCAAACTCGTAGGACATGACCAGACCGGAAACCACACCCATCGCGAAGACGACGGAGAAGATTTTCAGCCAGTATTTGAAGAGGTCCAGGTAAGCGCTGCGTCCGGTCTTGAGCCAGAGGCCTTCAAGAACGGCAAGATAGGCAGCGAGCCCGATCGAGAATGCCGGGAACACGATGTGAAACCCGACTGTGAACGCGAACTGGAAGCGCGCAAGAAATAAAGCCGACAGGCCGAACATTGCGATGGTGCCTTCTGCTTGGACGGCGGATCGCAGAACCAGCCCGGAAGGAGCCGTCAGCTACGCTCGCGCCTTAGAAGTCAGGAAAAGAGCGAAGATCATGCGCACCGCACTGCACACATGACCCGGACCTGAACCCTGAAAGCCGCAGCACGACAAAAGTTTTTGCCTGCGCCACGATTTTGACAAAGATCAAGACATTCCCCGCGTCTACTCTCGCGAATGTGATACGTCAATTTTTTGTGTGAGGATATTTTGCAGAAGGGTTTCCAGAGGCATCGGAAAATGTCCGTTGAAGACCGGTATATCCAGACTCACCGACTGATTATTCCTGACGATGACCGGCGATTGGTTGTGGAGAGTGCGCTCCAGAATGATCTGAAGGTCAGGCGAAAGAGCGGTTCGGACGGGAACTGTCTTCAAAAGCTGCTCTGCCGCCTCATGCCAGTTCAGCAGCGTAAGTGTGAGATGACCGGTGGCGGCGGGCAGATCAAGGGCTCCGGAAAACGACAGGCGATTGGCGTCTCCGAATGAAAATGTCGCTGTTTGCAGGAGAAGACGGTCATATCCCTCAAGAGCGAAGAAAGAAGCTGTGTCTTTCCGTGTTGAGGATGTCAGGGCTGCTATGAAGCGGACGTCTCTGGCGGAAAGCTGAAGGGATGGAAGAACTGGCGAATGGAGGGATCGGGCGGAGAGTTCAAGCCCCAGCCGTGTTGCCCCGTAAGCGGCGTGTGGGACTGCGAGCAGGCGTCCGCTTACTTCGGTCAGCGACGCGGACTGATCCAGTCCTTCTGTCGTCAAGGCAAGCTCTGCCGAAGGCGCCTTGAACGTCGTGTTTTGATCTTTTGAGAACCGCAGATGCAGATCCTGCGACAGGACTGTGGCCTGAGCGGTCAGGGAGAGGAAACGTGCTGCATTTCTGCCAGACAGGAAGACAGGCAGGTCTGTACGCATCAGATCCAGCCATGATCCTCCCGCTCGGAGGGTTGTTCCGCTCCATCCTGCGTCAAAGGGGGCTGCAGCAGTCTGCTCGTGGCGCAGGCGTGGGGAAGACAGGGTAACCCATGCGCCAAATGGCCATCCACCAGATGAGGTCCGTTCGACCGTGGTGGTCCATCCTGCTGTCTGAAGGGTCATGCGACAGGTGGCAATTTCTCTTTCGATCATACGCGTTGTACGCCACCACAGAAGGGTGTCCGCGCAGAGAAGGACTGTCACGAGACAGGCAATGACAAGGCCCGGTTTGAGGTAACGGGCAGTATTGAGAGAAAGCTTCACTGAGCCTGTCTTTATGAAGACGGATGTAAATCCTGTTTCTGGCAGGTCTATTTTATCCCCAAAAAAGGATTGAGGGAAAAAACAGTCACGCGAAAAATGGCGGGGCGTCAATATGACAGAAAAAAGGCAGAGATTTGGTGGCGAAATTCCAAGAAAATCCCGGAAAAAAGCGATTTTCGGGAAAGCCTTGGAAACTGGAAAGTTTCTTCCTTATTCCTGCCGCGTAAAGGTATGAAATATCATCATCTCTCAAGGGAAGCCGAAGCGTTTCTCATTCCACAGAGTTATCCACAGGATCTCGTGGCAATGCGTGAGTTGCGCACAGTTCGTCCCATGCATTTTCCAGCGCTCCGGTGAAGGCGCCGCGCCCTTGCGTCGCGGGGAGAGGTTTGCCAATGGCGACCTTCAGAATGCCCGGTCTTTTGTGCCAGGGGGAACGGTCCCAGAAGAGGCCGGAATTGGTGGCGACCGGGACGACAGGGACACTGGCTTGTCGGGCGAGAGCTATGATCCCGGGCTGAATGGACTGCCGTTCTCCGGGGAGGGTTCTGGTCCCTTCGGGGAAGATGATAATCTGGCGGTTCGCTGCATGAGCGTCTGCGCTGTCTTTCATCATGGTCCGAAGGGCTTTGGAGCCGTCGCTGCGCTTGACCGGTATCATGCCTGCAAGGATGAGCATGGGGCCGACGAGAGGAATGCGTGTGAGTTCCTGTTTGATGATGTAGGTCGGCAGAGGCAACAAATTCATCCAGACAAACCCGTCGAAAAAGGACTGGTGTTGCGAGGCGATCAGGCATGGGCCTGAGGGAATGTTTTCCTGGCCCGTGATGGCGATGCGAACAGAGCAGAGGTGTGAGAAGCCAAACAGAGCCGCTCGGGACCAGAGTTTGGCGTAGCTCAGGGCCAGATCCTTTCGGCCTAGCGCGCGTATCGGCAGGGCGCCGAGCCCCATGATCAGCGTAAGGAACAGGAAATACAGATTGAACAGCAGGCCGCGGAATATGCTCATGATGCTGTCTGCTCACCAGAAAATGGCCCGTTAGACAAGGGCAATCAGTGTGTGGTCAGACCCGCTTTTCCATCAGGAAGCCCTGTAAGGTTGCCGAGTTCGGCTCCAAGAAGCTTGAGATATTCGCGAACAAGAAGATGCAGGGTCTGGCGCGTTAAAGGGGCTTCCAGTGCGGGGGGCAGAACGGGATATGGCACCAGATCCAGTTCCGGTGCTGTACGATGCAGTTCCACGATGGCGCGCCGGATATGATACCCGGCCGTGACGACAAGCAGGCTGTGCAGCTTGTGTTCCCGCGCCCATGTGGTGATTTCATACGCGTTGCCGATTGTACTGACGGCGCGGCGCCCCAGCGTGATGCGGGCGATCATGTCGTCTGACAGGGACTGTCTTTGCAGTTTTGCCAATTGGTCGAGCGTGACATGTGGCCCGACACCCGAAATAAGAAGGAGCTGGCCGTATCCGCCCTTGAGAAGGGTCATGGACGTGTCGATCCGTGACTGTCCGCCTGTGAGAGTGACGATTCCGTCGCAGACCGTTGCGACCTGGGGAGGCTGTCTGGAGTCATGGATGAACCACGCCAGACCAAGGGTCCATATCAGAGCGGTCAGCAGCAGGATGGAGGCGGCGGCTCTCAAGGCAGTCGTCTCAGCCAGACGAGAACCACACCCTGTGCCGTGAGCCAGCCAAGGCAGGCCGCAATGAAGGGCAGTGCTCCCAGTTCTTTCAAAAGAGACGACGGAAGGATGCGCAGAGTGGTCCACCAGCCATCAAGCGTCGTTGGAAACGCAGTTGGAAGTGCGGATTGATGCGCGAAAGGTGAAAGTGTCGTTGCAAGGGAGGTTGTGAGCGGCGTGAGCAGAACCAGTCCTGCGATGCCACCAAGGAAGCTGAGGAGCGCAGCGCGACCTGCGATATGGCTCGAAATAGTGAGGTCGGCGGCGCCGAGGGCATGCACAATCTCCACCGCACGCTTCTGCGCAGCCACGGAACGTCGAACGGTCATGCCGATCGAGAGGGCGGCGATGGCTGCAATCAGGGTCACAGCCAGCCATGCGCAACCGGTCAGGCTTGTGCCGAGGCGCTCGAGTCTCTGGCCCCATTGAAGGTCTTCCTGAAGAACGGCTTCCGGAAGTGTATCGTGGACTGTCGTGGTCAGGTCGGTTCCAGGAGTGTGAGCGACGATCAGGACTTCAGGAAGAGAAAGGCCCGGTAGCCCTTTGTGAGAGCCTACAGGTTGCCCGAGCCACGGAGAAAGAAGCTCCTGTACCTTGTCGGTCGAGAGTTTCTGGATGTTCGTGACACCATTCATTGCTTTCAGGGCTTGGATAAGTGCGTTCGTTCGATCCGACGCATTCTGGATATCCGTGGGGATTTCGATGGTTGCTGCACTATGAGCGGCCCGGGACCACCCTTCGGCCAAAGCCTGAATACCCGTCAATCCGGCAAGGGCAAGCCCTGCCAGAAGGGTCATGAGGGCAACGAGAAGTGGCAGGCTGCCGGAGCGCAGGCCGGGAGAGACGCGGCGGCTCATGGTGTGACAGCCTGTGGATCAAGCGTGCCGTCGCGAAGCATGATGGATGGTGCAGGGGCTTCTCGCACCAGTCCTTCATTATGGGTGGCAACGATGACGGTGGTTCCGAGATCAATAAGTTCCTGAAAGGTGGAGAGAAGACGTCTGGCCTGAGACTCTTCGAGAGCATTGGTGGGTTCGTCTGCGAGGAGAATATCGGGGCGTCCGATCAGGGCGCGGGCGATGGCAACGCGCTGCTGTTCTCCGCCTGAGAGAATGGTAGGGCGGGAGTGTGCGTGGGCGGCAACATCCAGCCATTCCAGAACGGAGAAAACTTCCTGCCGGATATCGCGCTCTGACCGGCCTCGTAACCGAAGCGGGAGGGCAACATTGTCAAAAACGGTCCATTCCCCGATCAGACGATAATCCTGCGGTACAAATCCGATGCGCCGCCTCAGATTTCTTAAAGCCCCCCGGCTGGCGTTGGTGATGGATGTTCCCAGAATATCCATCTGGCCAGACGCAGGGCGTGCACCAAGGGTCAGAAGCCGTAGCAGGCTGGATTTGCCTGCGCCCGATGGCCCAAGCAGCCAGCGGAATTCACCCTGCGGAATGTTCAGCGTCATGCTGTGCAGGACGGGTTGCCCAACGCCAGCAGGTTTCAGAGACACATCGCGCAGCCGGATCATGAATGGGCAATCAAAGGTGTTGCGGGTACATTAACCATTTATTAACGGTAACCCCTTCATATGGGCAAGCCAGTTCAGATCAGGCTGATGTCGGTAGAGCCTGATTGTTGAAGGATACTGTGATGCGTCTCGAATGTCCCCACTGTCATGCGGTTTTTGAAGTGCCTGAGGCACTTTTGGACCATGCACGCCGGTTGCGCTGCGCAAATTGTGGGGAAAGCTGGGAGATAATGCCTTCCGAGCCTGAAGTGCAGGAGGTTGAAGGAGGCGATCAGGGTGTGGCGCAACCAGTGGCCCTAGAGGGAGGGTCGGATGAGCGACAGGATAACGACGCGGACTTTCTGAAGCCTCAGTCAGTTGGGGTGTGTAGTCTGGCTGCAAGAGAGATCGAGCGTCGGCAGGCTGTGCTGCATTCCCGCTCATCTGTTGGCGCGCCAACTGGATCAGAACCCATGGCTCGAAAAATGATTGGCAGTACAGGGCGCTGGCTGGCCGCATGGGGTGTCAGCCTTGCCATGGTCGGGGGTGGTGCCGTTGCCGCATGGCACTGGAAAGCGGGGGAATTGGTCCACCTGTGGCCAGGTGTGGGTCATTTTGTTTCCCCCTGAGCTTTCTCACATGTTGCGGGCGGCCAGCGCGGAAAGTGTGGCTCCGATCGCGGCGAGACCCATGAGCAGGAAGCCGTCGAACATCAGAGAGCCCGGCGTCAGCAGGTGGCTGCCAATCTGAAGATGCGTCGGGAGTGTACCGGCGACGTGATTCATGATGTCCTTTGCCTGCGGGTCGGCGCTGGCAGCGCTGGTTGTAATGGCACTGACGATATGCGGCAGGATGTACCAGCCCAGACCCAGGATCAGCAGCAGTGGAGCCAGCAGTTCGGCCACCTGCTGGGCGAAGTAGAAGACGAAATAGCACACGGACCAGATCCCCGTCCGGATCAGGGCCCCGGTTGAAAGAGGACCACTTTCCCCGCTAGGGGTGTTGAGCAGGCGATCCGTAATGTTGCGGGAGGGCTGAATGTCCATAGATACGGCTTCCACTGGTCCGGTAACGGGAGTTAGTCTTCGCCCCTTGGAAATCGGACGAACATCAGCTTCGGACTAGCTGCAAGAGGCCGTCAATGCAAACATTCCGTCACCGTCATGCTGCCTTCTGATCTCAAAACTCCGTCTGGAGTGACGGAGACGGCACGCGTTCTGCTCGTGGAGCCGGATGATACCCATGCCCAGCGGATCTGGCGTGTTCTGCTGAAAGAAGGTTTTGCCGTCACCTGTCTGGGGAGTGGCGAGGCCGCGCTGGGCATGGTCGAAGACCTGATGCCCGATCTTGTGGTCGTCTGTTCAGAACTACCGGGCATGACGGGCGGTCAGCTTGCGCGGCGTCTGCGGCTGGATGCGCTGACCCGGACCATTCCCATCCTGATGCTGACGGAAGACGCGTCTCCGGGCGTGGAGCGTGAAGGACTGGAGAGCGGGGCCGATGCCTATATTTCCAAATCAGCGCATCCGGATCTCCTGGTGCTGCGCATGCGTGCACTTTTACGGGAGGGGCCGGAGCTTCTTCAGGTAGACGAAGCCTCCCGCCTGCGACGGGCCAGAATCGTGATCGTCAATTCTCCCCGCGATGAGGAAGAAGACGAGGAGATTTCCGACGATGCGCCTGAGACGACGCTGGGCGAACTGCTCTGGCGCGATGGTCATACGGTTACGTCCATCGAGCGGTCTGATGATCTGATTGAAGGTGGCTGGTTGCGGGGCGCGGATGGGCCTGACTGTCTGGTCCTGGAACTGGGAAGCGGCGAAGAGGATCTGAAGTTCTGCTGGCTGCTCGATGCCCGCCGGCAGGCCGTGCTTGAGGCGGGTGGTATTCCCTTCCGGACGTTGGGCATTGTCGAGGCGTCGCGATTCAGACGGCAGTCTTCCGGCGAGTTCTTCGAAGCAGGCATTGATGATCTGGTGCCTAGCGATATTGCCATCGAAGCACTGGCGATGCGGATCAGGACGCTGGCCCAGCGGCGTATGGCGCAGGATGAATTTCGCCAGCAGGAAATTGAACGTCAGCAGAATGCTCTGACGCTTGAGGCTGCAAGAGCCAAAGCTGAAATGGCCGAGGCACTGGCGCAGGCCAACATGGAACTGGCCCGGACGAATGAGCAGCTCATTCAGGCGCAGTCCAAACTCGTTCAGACCGCCAAGATGGCGTCTTTGGGTGAGTTGGTGGCGGGCATCGCGCATGAGATCAACAATCCTCTGGCGTTTACGATCGCTCATGCGGATACAGTTGAGCGGACCCTGAAACGCCTTCAGACGATGGGTGGCCCTGAAGAGGGGGCTCCTCTCATGCAGAAGGGAATTTCGCGCCTGGAGTCCATGAAGCTTGGGCTTCAGCGTATCCAGAACCTTGTTTTGAGTTTGAGGCGCTTTTCGCGGCTGGATGAGAGTTCATTCCAGACGGTTGATGTTCCTGGAGCACTGGAAACGGCTCTGGCTTTGCTGGGGCACAAACTTGGGCCGGATATCGTGATTGAGAAAGACCTTCAGGCACCGGCGCATCTGGTCTGTCAGCCTGCATTTCTGAATCAGGTTGTGATGAACATTATTTCCAACGCAGCGGATGCACTGGCGGACATGTCCCCGGAAGGCGGTCCTGTGGAAGGGCGGATTGTTATCACGTCGCGCTTGGAAAACGGTCGGTATGACATGACGATCAGCGATGACGGGCCGGGTCTGCCATTTGAGTTGAGAAACCGTGTCTTCGATCCGTTTTTCACAACAAAGCCTGTTGGTACCGGAACTGGATTGGGGCTGGCGATTGCCTATAGCGTCATGGAAGCCCACGACGGAACCATCGAAATCACGGATGCCAATCTGCCGGATGGCCGAGGAGTGGGAGCTTGCTTCCGGCTCAGCCTGCCCGTGACAATGACAGAAGAGGGGCCGGTTGCGACTGGTCGTCCCGTATGAGTGTATGGAGTGCAAAGGGGCCAAGTCGTCCCCGGATTCTTCTGGTGGATGATGAGGAGGAAATCCTTGTCGCGCTTGAGGACTTGCTGGAAGACCAGTACGAAATCCTCGCCACGACGGACCCGTTCAGGGCGCTGGATCTTCTGCGCGCGCATCCGGATGTCACAACGATTATTTCCGATCAGCGGATGCCGGGCCTGACGGGCGATCAGCTTCTGATGAAAGCGCGCGCGTTTTCCGATGCGCGCAGTATTCTTCTTACGGGGTATGCGGATCTGGATGCCGTGGTCTCGGCGCTCAATCTGGGGCAGGTGCAGGCCTATGTGCACAAGCCCTGGGATTCGGATGCGCTGAGGTCTTTGGTGGGGGAAGTTACGCAGCATTGCGTGGCCCAGCGTGCCTTGCAGACGGAACAGGCGCTGTTGCGCGGGTTGATGGATGCGTTGCCCATCGGACTGGTTTTTTCGGATGCGCAGGGACGATGTATCCGGAGTAATATTCTGGACGAAACGGTTCAGAATGTTGGCGATGAACTCCTGCATTTTCCTGAAACGCTGCGCGAAGACGTCCGGCAGATGCGGGAAGACGTTCGGCAGAGCGGTCAGGAAGAGCGGTTGATCGCGGAAAGCGTTCCCGACGAAGAAAGTGGGACGACGCAACGCTGGCACGAACTGACGCGCCTTGCTCTCGCATGGCCGGAGAATGTCCCTTTGTCGGAGCGTTGGCAGGTCAGCATGGACCGCGATGTCACCCGCCGGGTCATGATGGAAAGCCGGTTACGTCAGGCGGACAAACTCCAGTCTCTAGGAACGCTGGCGGGGGGTATCGCGCATGATTTCAACAATCTTCTGGCAGCGATTTCTGGATCTCTCGAGTTGCTGGAAGATATGGTAGATCTGGATGAGACATCCGGTGCACTCGTCAAAAATGCTATGGAATCTGCGCAGCGGGGCGCAGTTCTGACGCGGCGGCTTCTTCAGTTCGGGCGCCCGCGGGAGGCAAGGCTGGCTCCGGTACGGTTGCAGGAGCTTTTGCCGGGGCTTGAGGCTTTGCTGGTGCAGAGTCTCAAGCGCAGAACAGGTGGGGGAGATGCCGCATGTGTTCTGTCTCTCGGCGAGCTGGCTGCGGATTTTCCTGCGGTCTGGTCGGATCAGGATCAGCTTGAAATGGCGCTTCTCAATCTGTGCGTAAATGCGCGTGATGCGATGAGCCAGGGAGGAACTGTAAGGGTTTCGGCCCGTCTGGTCGGGCAGAAATTCGACACTTTGCCACCGGAATGTTGTCTTGAGCAGGCCGTAGCGATTGATGTGATCGATGAAGGCGAGGGCATGTCTCCAGAGGTGATGAAGCGGATTTTCGATCCGTTTTTCACCACGAAGGATGTGGGGCGTGGAACCGGCCTTGGTCTGTCCAGTGTCTATGGTT
Source organism: Gluconobacter sp. NFX36 (assembly GCF_049887835.1). Lineage (NCBI taxonomy): Bacteria > Pseudomonadati > Pseudomonadota > Alphaproteobacteria > Acetobacterales > Acetobacteraceae > Gluconobacter > Gluconobacter sp. NFX36. The sequence continues at coordinate 231,474 of NZ_JAGEKJ010000004.1, forward strand.
TTCTGAGCCGGAGTTATGGCGAGATTGTTGTAGACAGCACGCCCGGGATCGGGACGTGCATGACCCTGATTTTACCCGTGGTTCGAGCAGAAGTCATGGCCGAGCAAAAGGAGCAGGGCCAGGCGACTGTTTCTTTGCGTGTGCTTGTGATTGATGATGAAGCGCCTGTCCGGATGGTGACAGCCGGGTTCCTTCGTCATGATGGGCATAACGTGAGCGCTGTCTCGTGTCTTGCAGAGGCGCTGATGGTTGTGGACGAAAGTGAACCGTTCGATCTCGCGGTGATTGACATGCGGATGCCGGATCATGACGGTCCCGCCTGTGCAGTGGCCCTCATAGAAAGGCTTCCGGATCTGAAGGTTCTGTTCATTAGTGGACATACGGACATTGTGCCCATGCAGGGCTCAGAAGAGCCTCTTGCCAAACCGTTCACGCATAAAGGGTTGCAGTCCGCGATCCAGCGCCTGATGCAGCCTTCTTCAGCACAACCTGGCGTCATGATCTGAAATCGAGCGCCCTCTTGTCAGTGAAAAAGGCAGCCCCATCTTTTCAGGTGATGTCTTACCAAACTACTCCCCACGATCCGGTCGGCTGGCATGGCACGACCATTCTCTGTGTCCGCCGCAATGGGCAGGTTGCCATGGCGGGGGACGGGCAGGTCTCTCTCGGAGCGACTGTTATCAAAGGCAATGCGCGCAAAGTTCGGCGTATTGGTCCGCATGGCAAAATCCTTGCGGGCTTTGCTGGGGCGACCGCTGATGCCTTCACATTGCTGGAAAGGTTAGAGGCAAAACTCGAGCGCTATCCGGGGCAACTCGAACGGGCCTGCGTCGAACTGGCAAAGGACTGGCGAACGGATCGCTATCTGCGCCGACTGGAAGCCATGATGGCCGTTGCCGATGCGGAGCGCTCCTTCACGCTGACAGGAAATGGCGATGTACTGGAACCGGAAGATGGCATCGTCGCCATTGGGTCTGGCGGGAACTACGCCCTGTCGGCGGCGCGGGCGTTGATGACGGTTGAAGGTCTAAGTGCAGAAGAAATCGCGCGCCGGGCCATGAAAATTGCAGGCGATATCTGCGTTTACACGAACTATTCCGTGACGCTGGAAACACTTGGCGGGGAGGCTTCCTGATATGGCCGTACCAAATTTTGCACCCCGCGAAATTGTCTCCGAACTTGATCGCTTTATTGTCGGGCAGTCCGATGCCAAGCGCGCTGTCGCAATTGCCATGCGAAACCGCTGGCGGCGGTCCCAGCTTCCGGATGGACTGCGGGACGAGGTTGTTCCCAAGAACATTCTGATGATCGGCCCGACAGGGTGCGGCAAGACGGAAATTGCCCGTCGTCTGGCGAAGCTGGCTCAGTCACCGTTCCTCAAGGTCGAAGCCACGAAGTTCACGGAAGTGGGCTATGTGGGCCGTGATGTGGACAGCATCATCAGGGATCTTGTTGAAGTCTCGCTGACCATGCTGCGCGAAAGCCGTCGCAAGGATGTGCAGGAAAAGGCTCGGGCAGCGGCTGAAAACCGTTTGGTTGATGCGCTTGTCGGGGAAGGGGCCACGGCCGATACAAAGGTCAAGTTTCGCCAGATGCTTCGGGACGGAACGCTGGAAGACAAGGAAATCGAGATCGAGATTGCGCCTGATCCACAGACCGGAGGTGGTAAGGAAGGCAGCGATATTCCTGGTTTACAGTCTGGGCAGATCATCAGCTTCAATGACATGATGAAAGGCTTCGTGAACCGGATGCCTTCACGCAAAAAGCTGAAGGTGTCTGTGGCGCGGGAACAGCTTATTCGGGAAGAGGCCGACAAGCTTCTGGATGATGACGCACTGAAGCGCGAGGCCGTGGAGCATACCCAGAACCATGGAATTGTCTTTCTGGATGAGATCGACAAAGTCTGTGCGACGTCCGAGCATGGAACGCGGAGCGGGGATGTCTCTCGCGAAGGCGTGCAGCGTGATTTGCTACCTTTGATCGAGGGTACGACGGTCAGCACGAAATATGGTTCTGTGAAGACGGACCATATTCTCTTCATCGCTTCCGGGGCCTTCCATGTCGCTAAACCGTCGGATCTGCTGCCTGAGTTGCAGGGGCGTCTCCCCATTCGTGTGGAACTGTCAGGACTGAACCGGGACGATCTGAAACGTATTCTGATGGAGCCGGAACACTCGCTTCTCAAGCAGTATGTCAGTCTGCTGGGAACGGAAGGTGTCACGCTTGAATTCGCGGATGACGCGGTAGACGCGCTGGCGGAACTGGCTGCCGATATCAATGAGCGTGTTGAAAATATTGGCGCGCGACGTCTGGCAACCGTTCTCGAAAAGCTGCTGGAGGACGTGTCTTTTGCGGCTTCCGAGCGCAAAGGCGAGACCGTGAGGGTGACGGCAGAGGATGTTCGTGACAGGGTGGCGCCACTTGCCCGCAAGGGTGATTTGAGCCGCTTCATTCTGTAACGGAGACTGATTTGTGAGTGATGCCTTCCTTGCGCCGCAAGAAGAAACTGCTGCCGCTGCCATTGAGGAAATCGAAGCCGAGCTGGCCATGTTCGACGACTGGATGGAGCGGTATCAATACATCATCGAGATGGGGCGCAAGCTGCCTGTTTTTCCGACAGAATGGCAGGACGACGCCCATCGTGTTCCGGGGTGTCAGAGCCAGGTCTGGCTTGAAGCGGAAAATCGTGATGGCCGGCTCTTTTTTGCCGGGGCTTCGGATGCTGCGATTGTGCAGGGTCTCGTAGCGTTGCTGCTGCGGGTCTATTCGGGACGTCCCCGCGAGGAAATTCTTCAGACGAACCCGGTTTTCCTGCACGATATGGGGCTGGTCAAGGCACTGTCTACCAATCGTGGAAACGGGGTCGAAGCCATGGCGCAGGCTATTCTCAAGCGCGCTTCGGCCTGATTTTCTGCTGTATTATGTAAAAGTAAAAGCCCCTGCCAACTTTGCTGGCAGGGGCTTTTTTTATGCTCAGTTGGATGGCTGTGCCGCCTGAGGGGCAGGAGCATCACACTTGGTGAACTTGCCCTTGGCGTCGCGACAGGGCTTTGGCTTCTTTGGAGCCTCGCATTTGGTGAATTTGCCTTTGGCATCGCGGCAGGGCTGGGACTTGGCGTGTGCAAGCTGGCCGCCAAAAGCAATGGTGGCGCAAGCAAGAAGAGCGACTTTACGAAAGGTCATGTTTAGCCTCTGTACAGTTTTGCCCTGAAACGACAGGGTTTTGATGCAGGGAATGGACTGGACTGCCCTCTGGACGCAAGGTTTCACTGAAATCCGTCGTTCTTATTTTTTGCGTCTGACGACCAGTCTATGGTGCCATGATAAGGTGCCGAAACGGGTTGTCCGTCTTTTATGGCTGGAAGGTATCGAGCCAACGTGAAATAGGCGAGTGTTGCCTGTCTCAAAATTTCTGGTCCCGGACTGGCGGCACAGTCATGTGCAATGCCCGCCATATCAACCTGGCACGTTACAGTAAATCTTCCTGAAATATCTTTGTCATTGGCAAAATCTGGATAGTACGGAAATGCAGTGTGCGCGTGATCCAGGGCAGGGGTAGTCGCTGTTTTTCCAGTTCGAAAGGGAATGGTGTCTTCCCAGTGACTTTCTATGGGCTGGCCGTATTTATAAGCGGGTAAAAATTTGGATGAATAAGCATAAGCTTCCGCGGCCAGCGCGAAATCTGGTGCGGTAGCGGATGTCTGGCAGCTTCGAGGCTGACCTTTTTCCGTAATGATGCAGAGAATGTGGGCTGAGCCCCCATGTCGTGCTTCAAGTTCGGCTGGTGGATACACCAGGTGCCCGCGATGATTGGGATCCAGAACCGCTATTACGGGTGCGGTATCGTCGCTATGCGCGGGAAAAGGGACAATTGCCAAGAAGGCCGAGATGGTGAGAGCTATTCCGTACCGAAAAACAAGCACTGTACCCTCACTGTAGGAATGTATTTCATAATGTAACAGAAGTTTAGAAAGTTTTTGTTGGGATTTGAAGATAAAAAAGGGGCACCCGAAGGTACCCCTTTTCTGAAAATCAATGCTTTACCGAGTGATCACTTCTGATCAGCAAGGCTATAAGCAATCAGGTCATCACCCATGACTGTCGGGAAGGAGTTATGACCACCTGCGTAGGTGACCACGAACTGCTTGCCATTGACGGCATAGGTCATCGGCGTGGCCTGTGCTCCGGCCGGCAGACGGTCCTGCCACAGGGTCTTGCCCGTCGTCAGATCGTAAGCGCGGATGTAGTAGTCCATCGTGCCCGTCAGGAAGCCGACGTTACCAGCCGTGGAGAGCGGGCCGCCAAGGCTCGGAACACCGATCTTGATCGGAGGCAGCGGGATGGGCAGGGAGCTGCCGTGCATGGAGTCACGGAGCGTACCGTTACGATGCTGCCAGACCACCTTGTTGGTGCGCAGGTCGATACCGGCCACATAGCCCCAGGGTGGCGTGCGGCAAGGCATCTTGATGCCGAGCGGCAGCAGAACCGGGTCCATGAACGGATGCAGGTCAACAGCATACGGGATGCCATAGTTCGGCTGAAGGCCGGTTTCGCCACCAGAGCCCTTTGCGTTGGGTTCCGGCCAGAGCGGGTTGCCCGGACCGCGGGGAACCAGACGGGAGACGAACGGCAGGGAGATCGGGTTGGCGAAGGCCACCTGACGCTGTGGGTCAACCGACAGGCCGCCCCATTCGAACATGCCCAGATCGCCCGGGAAGACCAGCGTGCCCTTGAGGGACGGCGGCGTGAACGGGCCTTCATAGCGCAGGGAGTGGAAGTAGATGCTGCAGAACATCTGGTCGAAGATTGTGCCACCCCAGATATCGGCATCGGAGAGCGGGTTCTTCGGACGAAGCGTCAGCTGCGACATCGGCTGCGTCGGGCTGGTGTGATCGCCCGGAGCTGCACCACCTGGAACTGGTGTTTCAGGAGCAGCGACGACTTCCTTGCCTGTGCGACGGTCGAGAACGAAGATATCGCCTGTCTTGGTCGGGATGTAGATCGTCGGAAGGATGGAACCGTCCTTCTGGGTAACGTCTACGAGGCTCGGCTGAGAGGGAGCATCCATATCCCACAGATCGTGGTGAACGGTCTGGTAGTACCAGGCCAGCTTACCCGTGTCTGCGTTCAGTGCAATAACGCCTGGAGCATAACGCTCGGATTCCTTGGTGCGGTAACCGCCCCACTGATCCGGCGTGCCAACACCCATTGGGATGTAAACGAGGTTCAGGGCCTTGTCGTAGGACGACACGATCCAGGAGTTCGGGGAGTTAGGATGGAAGACCGGATGGTCTGCATCCGGCATCTGGTTCGGGTCCGGGTTGGACGCATCGAAGACCCAGACGCGCTTGCCGGTGTAAACGTCAAATGCCTGCGTTGCGCCCGATGCCTGCTTGATGGAGCCGTTATCGGTGATGGCGCTGTTGGCAATAATCAGCTTGTCGGTAATGACCGGCGGAGACGTCGGCTCATACATGCCTGGCGTGACGTAAGGCTGGTTCGGCTCGCGCAGATCCAGTTCGCCGTCATTGCCAAAGCCGGAACACTTCTGCCCGGTTTCTGCATCGACTTCGACAAGGCGACCGTCGTTGACCGGCAGAATGATACGCTTGGCGCAATCCGTCGGAGCAGGGTTGCCATCGCTGTCCGTTGCATCAGCAGGCGTCTGATGGAAGCTCACACCACGGCAGGTCAGATGCTGGAAGCCTGGATTGACCTGAAGATGCGGATCGAACGTCCACTTGACGTGGCCTGTTGCGGCATCAACGGCCCACAGTTTCTGGTGCAGCGAGCACAGATACAGTGTGTTGTCGAATTCGATCGGGGTGACTTCGTTGGTGGCTTCGCCCGGATCATTCGGTCCCATCAGATCCTTGGTGTGGATGTGCCATGCCACCTTGAGGTTCTGAACATTGGTCGAATTGATCTGCTTCAGCGGAGACCAGCGATCGCCAGCCTGCGTACGGCCATAGGCGTGCCATTCGCTGTCCGGTACGTTGTCCGGGTCAGCCGGGGCTGCATTGGTAAGCTGCGTTGGCAGATTGCCGCTGATGTCATGCGGGTCCGTGAACAGACCGGCGATGAGCACCAGAATCGCCAGGCCAACGGAACCAGCGAGTGGCAGCGTCGTCGCGCGGGTGCCGCCGATCTGGCGGGACACGAACGGGATCAGCAGCCAGATACCGAGAATGATCACAATATCGGAGCGGGGGACGAGGCTCCACAGGTCGAGGCCGACCACGGAGAGCTCCCACACAACCGTTGCGAACACGGCAGCAGCAAAGAGCCACAGGGCAGCCGGATTACGGCGCCATGCAAGGACAGCCGTTGCGAGAAGCGCAAGGCCGAGAATGAGGTAATATAGTGGGCCGCCGAGGGATGCGGCCCAGGCGCCGCCCACGGTCAGGATCGCGCCGCAAAGCGCGAAGACCGCGGCCGTAATCAGGGCCCAAAGCCCTGGCCGGGAAGATGTGCTCATGATGTTCCTAGAGCTGTTATTTGGTGCAGCACTTGACCTTCGGACAAACACATAGAAGCGCATTAAGAATCAAGATGTCAGAAGGTTCATCTTGCTCACGTCACTGTGAGTGAGATCACAGTGACGTGACTTGAAGAAAGGCTCGTCTTTTGCTTGCGCGTTAAAGAAAATAAAGTCCTTGGTAGAATCATCCAGATGGGATAAGGCAGCCGCTCCGTGTACGCGTCCGGGCCTCAAGTGGCATGCCCGGCCGTGCAGAGTCCCGCTTTTGTGGGACCAATCGTTTACGGCGAGGGAGACCGAAATGCCCAAGATGAAGACCAAGTCGTCGGTCAAGAAGCGGTTCAAGATCACCGCGACCGGCAAGGTAACATGCGGCCCAGGCAACAAGCGCCACGGCCTTATCAACCGTCCGCAGAAGATGAAGCGCACCAACCGTGGTCCTCAGACCATGACGGACATGGACGCTAAGACCATCAAGCAGTGGGCGCCCTACGGGCTCTAAGGAGATAAGGTAACATGGCACGTGTTAAGCGGGGCGTAACGACGCACGCCCGTCACAAGAAAGTTCTCGACCTCGCCAAGGGTTACCGCGGCCGTTCGTCCACGAACTACCGTATTGCTCTGGAGCGCGTTGAGAAGGCGCTGCGCTATGCGTATCGCGACCGTCGCAACAAGAAGCGTGATTTCCGCGCCCTGTGGATCCAGCGTATCAACGCTGCCGTCCGTGAGCACGGTCTGACGTACAGCAAGTTCATCAATGGCCTGGACAAGGCTGGCATCGAGATCGACCGTAAGGTCCTTGCTGCCATTGCTTTCGACGACGCAGCTGCATTCGCAGAAATCGTCAAGAAGGCACAGGCCGCTCTCGCAGCCTGAGCTTTTCAGACCTGATCCCCACTTGTGGGGGCTGGTGACTGGCGGGCCGTCCTGTTATCAGGGCGGCCCGTTTTGTATTTGTACTGTAAGCGATGGGCGGTATGGCTGACGATCTCGACACGCTGAAGAATGACACTCTTGCTGCGCTGGGCGCTGCTCAGGATCGCGCGCAATGGGATGCCATTCGCGTTGGAACACTGGGGAAGTCTGGTGCCCTGACCGGGCTGCTCAAACAGCTTGGAAAACTTGATCCCGAAGAGCGCAAGCTGCGCGGACAGGCTTTGAATCGCCTGCGGGACGACCTAACCAAAGCGATTGAGGAGCGTGGTCGTGAGATCGAGGAGCAGGCTCTTGAAGCGCGCCTGAAGTCCGAACGGGTGGATGTGACGATGCCTGCGCCGTCGGTTGCGACGGGCGCTATTCATCCGATCAGCCGTACCATTGAAGAAATGACGGCCATTTTTGGAGCGATGGGCTTTTCGGTTGCTGAAGGACCGGATGTCGAGAGCCAGTGGCACAATTTCTCTGCGCTTAACACGCCAGACCATCATCCAGCCCGTACCGAGCACGACACGTTCTACCTGCCGCCGAAGTCAGGAACCAATGAGCCGCGTGTTCTGCGAACGCAGACATCCGGCGTTCAGATCCGGACGATGCTGGGTCAGAAGCCGCCCATCCGTATTATCGCTCCTGGCCGCACCTATCGTGCAGATCATGATGCCACCCATTCGCCAATGTTCCATCAGTGCGAAGGTCTGGTCATTGATCGCAATATTACGCTCGGGCACCTGAAAGGCTGCCTGATCGAGTTCCTGCGTGTCTATTTCGACAAGCCCAATCTGCCAGTGCGTTTCCGCGCGTCTTACTTTCCCTTCACTGAGCCTTCCATGGAAGTGGATATCGGCTGGTCCAAGGCGACCGGTGAAATCGGTGGCGGTTCTGACTGGTTGGAAGTTCTCGGGTCCGGCATGGTCCATCCACGCGTGCTGGCCAACTGTGGCCTTGATCCAGCCGAGTGGCAGGGTTTTGCGTTTGGTATGGGCGTCGAGCGTCTGGCCATGCTCAAGAATGGTATTCCGGATCTACGCTCTTTCTATGAGAGCGATCTGCGCTGGCTGCGTCACTACGGATTTTCGGCTTTCTCTCCCGCCACGCTGACGGAGGGCGTGTGACATGAAGTTCTCTCTTTCATGGCTGCGTGAACACCTTGATTTTACGGCTTCTTGTGAAGAGATCTGTGCGCGTCTGAACGGCATTGGTCTTGAAGTCGAAGGTGTGGAAAATCCAGCCGAGAAGCTCGCTGGCTTTCGGACCGCCAAAATTCTGGAAGCACATCGCCATCCGGATGCGGACCGTCTTCAGCTTTGCCGCGTGGCAGCTGGGGCAGGCTATGAAGACCTTCAGGTCGTTTGCGGCGCACCGAATGCACGCGCTGGCCTTCATGTGATTTTTGCACCTCCGGGCACTTATGTCCCGGGGCTCGATATCACCATCAAGAAGGGCAAGATCCGTGGTGAGGAAAGCGGCGGCATGCTGTGCTCCCTGCGCGAACTGGGTCTCGGTGAGGAAAGCAATGGCATTGCCGAGTTGCCGGAAACAGCCCCGATCGGTGAGGCATATGCAACGTATGCCGAGCTTGATGACCCGGTCATTGAAATTGCGATTACGCCAAACCGTGGCGATGCTCTGAGCATTCGCGGCATTGCGCGTGATCTTGCTGCGGCAGGGATTGGCCACCTTAAGCCGTGGTTAACGGAAGCCGTTGAAGGGGATTTCGAGTCTCCGATTACGTGGAAGACGGAAAATCCGGGCTGTCCCTATATCGTGGGGCGCGTCATTCGAGGCGTGAAGAATGGTCCCAGCCCAGAGTGGCTTCAGCGCCGACTGAAGGCTGTTGGTCTCAAGCCGATTTCCAGGCTGGTTGACGTCACGAATTACTTTACATTCGACCTCGGCCGTCCGCTGCATGTTTTTGATGTTGCAAAACTTTCTGGCACTACTCTGACCGTTACCCATGCCGCACGCGAGACGTTTACGGCACTGGACGGCAACGAATACGTCCTTGGTACGGATGATATGGTCATCGTCGATGATGCCGGGGTGCAGTCTCTTGCAGGCATTATGGGTGGTCAGCAGAGCGGGGTGGATGAGAGCACAACAGATGTGTTTGTTGAGTCCGCTCTGTTCGATGCCGTTCGTATCGCCCTGACAGGTCGACGTCTGGCCATTCATACCGATGCGCGTCAGCGTTTCGAACGTGGTATTGATCCGGCGCTGGTGCGGAGTGGCCTTGAAGCCGCCACCATTATGATCAGGGATCTCTGTGGTGGTGAGCCAAGCGAGATCACGGAATCTGGTGAGGTGCCAAACTGGAAGCGGACGGCGACGCTCCGTTTCGAGCGTCTGGCAACACTGGGTGGCGTACAGATTCCGGCTTATGACGCTGTTCGCTCCCTGGAGCATCTCGGCTTCGAAGTTGTCGAGCGTGACGATGAGCGCGCGACATTCGCGGTTCCGTCCTGGAGGAATGACGTCGCGTCTGGACAGGTTCTGGCTCAGGCCGCAACACTGGACGAAGACGTTGCCGCCAAGGCTGCAGCCAGCGTGTCGCGCATGGAAGCGGAATGCGACCTTGTGGAAGAAGTGCTGCGCCTTTACGGGCTGGACGCGGTTCCTCCTGTCGCGCTTCCACAAACGGCTATGATTCCGGCTCCTGCCGTAACGCCTCTACAGGCGCGGACTGCACTCCTGCGCCGGATCTGTGCAGCGCGCGGCATGATGGAAACAGTTGGCTTCTCATTTGTCGCCAATGAAGATGCGGTCCTTTTCGGGGATGTGCCTGAGACGCAGCGTCTGTTGAACCCGATTGCAACTGATCTGGATCAGCTGCGTCCAACGCCACTCGTCAATCTGGCGCGCGCTTTGGGGCGTAATCTGGCTCGCGGGCTGGGCCTCTCGGGGGAAGGATCGCTCTTCGAAATCGGGCCGTGCTTCGACTTTGAGGGGCAGCATCTGCGTCTTGCCGGTTTGCGTGGTGGTTTGACGGCGCGTGAACCGGGTCGTGCAGCACAGGAAGCAACGCTTTGGGATGCCAAGGCCGATCTGACGGCGGCTCTGAGCGCGCTTGGTGTGCCGGAAGCCTCGCTGTCCGTAACGGCAGACGCCCCCGGCTTCTACCATCCGGGTCGTTCTGGTCAGGTGCGTCAGGGGCCGAAGCTCGTTCTCGGAACTTTCGGTGAGCTTCATCCTCGCGTGGCGCGTGCCCTCGGACTGAGTGGAACGGTTGTAGCGTTTGAACTGTATCTGGATCGTATTCCGCAGCCGAAGGCTAAGAAGAAGTCCGCGCCTGTTCTGTCAGCACTTCAGCCAGTTCGTCGTGACTTCGCATTCCTTGCCGGACCGGATGTCGAGGCACAGGGTGTTTTGAAGGCTGTTCGCATGGCGGATCGGAACCTTATTCAGGATGTGCGTCTCTTTGACGTTTTCGAAGGTGGGAGCCTGCCGGAAGGGTATCGTTCGCTCGGTGTGGAGGTTGTTCTTCAGCCGCAGACCGAGAGTCTGACCGAGGCTGGCCTTGAAGCGCTTTCCAAATCGGTAGAAGGTGCAGTTCTCAAGGCAACAGGGGCCACGCTGCGTCGATGAATTCTCTTGCAGACTCCGGATCAGGCGATCAGTCGATGAACAGGTCTTTCAAGTCGGGGGCGCCTGTTCCCCAGCATGGGCGTGTGATCTGGATTCTGGCAGGAGAAGCCAGCGGAGACGTGATCGGTGCACGCCTCATGCTGGCGCTGCATGCACAGGACCCGAGTCTGGTGTTTGCCGGGGTTGGCGGTGGCCGGATGGAAGCTTTGGGGCTGCATAGTCTGTTTCCCATGAGCGATCTGGCCGTCATGGGGCTGGTTGAGGTCCTTCCAAAGGTGAAGCATCTCAGGCAGCGTCTTCTTGAGGCTGTGCAGGATATTGAACTGCGCAAGCCTGACCTTGTTGTGACGATCGACAGTCCGGGCTTCGCACTTCGGCTGCTTCAGAAAATCGAAAACTCGGGGATCAAGCGCGTTCATTACGTTGCCCCTCAAGTCTGGGCCTGGCGTGAAAAGCGCGTAAAGGAGTTTCCGGGTCTTTGGGACAGGCTTCTGTGCCTTCTCCCGTTTGAGCCGGAATGGTTTGCACAGCGGGGGCTGGAAGCGCGTTTTGTCGGGCATCCGGTCCTTCAGTCGGGTGTAAGACAGGGAAACGCCGCTCGTTTTCGCTGTCGGCATAATATTCCGGAAAATGCGCCTGTTCTGATCCTGATGCCGGGAAGCCGGCGCTCTGAGGTTCCGAAACTGCTGCCCGTTTTCCGCAAAATGCTGGATATTCTTCGCAAGACACATCCCGATATCTGCCCGGTTATTCCAGTCGCACCTGTCATTGCACCAACGGTGCGAAACCTGATCCGGAAATGGCCAGTTCAGCCCCATATCGTGACGGACATTCATGACAAGCATGATGCGTTCGCGGCGGCTCAGGGAGCTTTGACGAAATCGGGGACGTCCACGCTTGAACTGGCTATGGGGAACGTTCCCATGGTGGTCACGTATCGCGTCAATCCTGTGACAGCGATGATGGCACGTCGGATGATTAAGGTGCCGTATGTCGCCATGGTCAATCTGCTGGCTGGCCGGGAAGTGGTCCCTGAAATGCTTCAGGAAAACTGTACGCCTGAGAAGTTGGCCGCGACGATTGGCAAGCTACTGGACGATCCTGCGGCGGCTGATAAGCAGCGTATCGCGTTTGCGGAAGTGCTTGAAAAACTCTCGCCACCCGTGGGAACGCCAGCAGATGCAGCGGCGTCCGAAATCATGGACCTACTGGATGAGCCGGTTTCCCGCTCACCCAGGCAGGCCAAAGTTTTTAGCGAATAAAGCCGACCAGACGCTCGGCTTCCTGAACGATTGGCTCGGAGATTTCGCGCGCGCGATCAGCGCCCGCGCGCAGGACGGAGATGATATGATCTTCGTTCTGCATCAGGCGTGCGGTCTCGGTGGCCACGGGACCAATTTTCTCCACCAGCAGATCTGCCAGAGCACTCTTGAACGGTCCAAAACCCTCGCCACCGAAGCGCGCCAGAACGTCAGACATCGTTTCTCCTGACATTGCGGCGTAAATCGCCACCAGATTGCGTGCTTCTGCACGGTCGCCAAGTCCTTCAACTTCACTCGGCAGAGCTTCGGAATCTGTCTTGGCACGGCGGATCTTCAGAGCAATTTCATCCGGCGTATCGGTCAGGACAATCCGGCTCTGCTCAGATGGGTCTGACTTGGACATTTTCTTCGTACCATCGCGCAGGCTCATGACGCGGGCTGCTGCCGGTGGAATGAATGCCTCGATTTGCGGGAAGAAGTCCGTGCCCATGTCATGGTTGAACTTCTGGGCGATGTCATTGGCCAGTTCGATATGCTGCTTCTGGTCATCGCCAACGGGCACGCGGGTGGCATGGAACGCCAGAATGTCAGCGGCCATCAGGTTTGGATAAACATACAAACCAGCAGAATGGTTTTCCCGGTTCTTGCCTGCCTTGTCCTTGAACTGGGTCATACGGTTCAGCCAGCCAAGGCGGGAGACGCAGTTGAAAATCCAGCCGAGACGGGCATGGGCGCTGACGGCAGACTGGTTGTAGAGGCGCGTCGGCTCAATGCCTGTTGCCAGAAGGCACGCGGCGGAACCGAGGGTCTGCTTCCGGAGGTCTTCCGGAGTCCAGGGCATCGTGAGGGAATGCATGTCCACGAGGCAGAAAACGCAGTCATGGTCTGCCTGCATGGCGGCCCAGTTGCGGATGGCGCCCAGGTAGTTACCCAGATGAGGAATACCGGTCGGCTGAATGCCGGAAAATACACGCTGCATGATGAACTCAGTCTTCAGCTTTGGGGAAAATCAATGTCCTCATGGAAGCGGGTGCTTCTGATTGAGGATCTGGCGTTCTTGATAACTTGTTGCGGGGTCGCCCGGTTGGGCGCGAACGCTGGCGACCTCGGCTGCCGTAAGGGCTGGTGTGGGTTTGCTCTGACCCCGGACGATCAGCCAGTTCAGGACGTCGGCGATCTGCTGATCATTGAGGCGATCACGGTAAGCGGGCATGGAATAGTCATAACGATACCCCTGCGTGTCAAAACGGCCGCGAAGTCCGTTCAAAAGAACCGTCGCAAGGTAATGGTGGCCTTCCGGCGTCTGGGCAATGACGTCCAGCCGACCAACCAAGGGCGGCGTTTCGCCCGGCATGCCGCTGCCACCATGATGGCAAATTCCGCAGTTTGGGCCGTAAACGGCTTGTCCAGCCGGCTTCTTTCCACAAGAGGTCAGAGCAAGGCAGAGAGGAAGAGCGATCCGTTTCATGGCAGAGGCGTCTGCTGTTCCAGTTTCTGGCGTTCGAGCAGAACTTCTTCGGGAGAAAGCGGATGTTTGCGCTCTTCAGCGATTTCTGCGGCTGTAAAGGTCGGGCCACCGGAGGACATTTCCTGACTGGCCACAAATGTCAGGATCCGTGCGATTTCATCGTCAGGAAGTCGGTGAAATGACGGCATAGAGCTGTTGTAGGATGCGCCGCCTGCGGTAATGGGGCCATCAAGACCATTCAACAGCACATGAATGATGTAGCGGTGGCCTTCTGGCGTCAGTGCGATATGGCCGACCCGACCAAAGATCGGAGCGACGGCCCGGACCTGTCCATGTCCACCGTGATGGCAGATGCTGCATTCATTCGAATATTCGCGAGGCGCCTGTTCACGATTTTCCCAAGCATGACCGACGACAAATGCAATCGCCAGAAAAATGGCGATAAACAGGGGAAGCCGGATTGCGGGGTCTAATCTGATCACGGACTGTTTGTCGCATTTTCAGACCGCATTCAGCAAGGGCGGGTCTTGGCAAATCCGTCCCGATAGGGCTCATGGGCGCTATCGAAGGGAGAAAGCATGAGCAGCAAGGGACGTCTGGTACTGTATGTGGGGCCAATGTTTGCAGGAAAATCCTCGCATCTGATCAAGGCTGCGGCTGCGCATGAGCGTGTTCTTGCTCTCAAGCCGGGATTCGATACGCGGGATGGCGCCGAACTGGTGAGCCGGGACGGATCACATTTTGCTGCCCAATCCGTGCGTCAGTGGCCCTCACAGGCGGACGAATACGATCATATCGTGCTGGACGAAGTGCAGTTCATGGTTGCCCCGCATTATGAAGGCGACATTGTTGCGGAATTGCAGGCAGCGAAACTGCGTGGGGCAATAGTGACCGTTGGCGGGCTGGATAGTGATTATCGACAGCAGCCGTTCGAAATCGTTTCAAAACTGATGCAGTTTGCCGATGATATCATTCATCTTGAGGCCCGGTGCCATACCTGCAACGATCCTGCACGCTGGACGGCCAAGACGCATGAAACAGGGCGTCTTCTAGAGACGGGCGATCAGGAACTTTATGAAGCGCGGTGCAATGCACACTGGTGCCTTCCAGAAAAGCCGTGAGGCTTCTCTGGAAGGGTAGGGCAGTTTTTACTGCTGCCCGTTGTTGACGCCCAGAAGCTGGATCTTGAAGATCAGCGGGCTGTTCGGCGGAATGATGCCCATGGAGCGCTTGCCATAACCCAGCTTGGCGGGAAGGTAGAGCATCCACTCGTCCCCGACATGCATCATGGGCAGCGCTTCAAGCCAGCCTTCAACCAGACCATCCAGCGGCATTTCCATGTAAGCGCCGTTACCATGCTGGTCGGAGCTGTCAAAAATGCCCCCATCCGGCAGACGGCCTTCATAGATCACCATCATGGTGGAGCCACGATGCGGGCTTTCCCCGTCCTTTGGTCCTGATTTCAGAACCTTGTAAGACAGCCCGTCGGGGAGGGTCTTGACGCCCGGTTCTGCCCGCACTTTCGCCATGAACTGCTCAGGCGTCAGTTCAGGTGCATCTTCCTTGTGTCCGGCACACCCCGCAAGGAGTGCGCCACAAAGGGTCAGGGCTGATGTAAGGCGAAACAGGCTGGTCATGGTCCCCCGCAACTGGTTATGGATCAGAGTGCGCCACCGCGACGGCCAATCTGGCCACCGAGACGCAGGCGCAGTGCGTTGAGCTTGATGAAACCCTGCGCATCCTGCTGATTATACGCGCCTTCGTCGTCCTCGAATGTCACAACGCGGGTATCGTACAGGCTGTTCGGGCTCTCGCGACCGACGCAAACGACGTTGCCCTTGTAGAGTTTCATGCGGACGCGACCGTTGACGGAATGCTGACTGGCATCGATCAGAGCCTGAAGCATGCGGCGCTCAGGCGAGAACCAGAAGCCGTTATAGATCAGCTCGGCATAGCGCGGCATGATGCTGTCCTTGAGATGGGCAGCTTCGCGGTCCAGCGTGATGCTCTCGATAGAGCGGTGAGCGGCCAGAAGGATCGTGCCACCCGGCGTTTCGTAGATGCCGCGGGACTTCATGCCCACAAAGCGGTTCTCCACGATGTCCAGACGGCCAATGCCGTTCTCACGGCCGAGCTCGTTCAGGCGTGTCAGCAGTGTTGCCGGGCTCATTGCAACGCCATTGATGGCAACCGGGTCACCGTTGACGAAATCGATGCTGATTTCCGTCGCCTTGTCCGGCGCGGCTTCCGGGGAGATGGTGCGCTGGAAGACGATTTCGTCAGGGGCCACAGCCGGGTCTTCGAGCAGTTTGCCTTCGGACGAGGAGTGCAGAAGGTTGGCATCAACGGAGAACGGGGCTTCGCCGCGCTTGTCCTTCGTGACGGGGATCTGGTTTTCTTCTGCAAACTCAAGCAGCTTCGTCCGGGATGTCAGCTCCCATTCGCGCCATGGGGAAATGACCTTCACATCCGGCTTCAGGGCATAATAGCCGAGCTCGAAACGGACCTGATCGTTGCCCTTGCCGGTTGCGCCGTGAGCCACAGCATCAGCGCCAACAGCTTCGGCGATTTCGATCTGGCGCTTGGCGATCAGCGGGCGGGCGATGGACGTGCCGAGCAGGTACTGGCCTTCATAAACCGTGTTCGCACGGAACATCGGGAAGACGTAGTCCTTGACGAAGGTCTCGCGCAGATCTTCGACGAAAATTTCCTTCACGCCGAACATCTCGGCCTTTTTGCGGGCTGGCTCCAGCTCTTCGCCCTGACCAAGATCGGCCGTAAAGGTCACGACCTCGCAGTTATAGGTCTTCTGGAGCCATCGGAGGATGACCGAAGTGTCCAGCCCGCCGGAATAGGCGAGAACGACTTTCTTGACGTCCTGATGGGCGCTCATAACTGCGTGGTCCTTATGGTTTTCGTTCGGAAGGCGTTTCTAGCATCCCGCGTTCGTGAGGGAAACCGGGCGTCAGGCGGTTTTGCGCTGACGCTCGCTTTCGGTCTTGAGCTGCCCGCAGGCCGCGAGAATATCCTGTCCACGCGGGGTGCGGATCGGAGAGGCAAAGCCAGCATCCATCACGATTTTCGCAAACTTTGCGAGTTGCTCTCGTGTGGACGGTTTGAAGTCTGAACCAGGCCATGGGTTGAACGGGATCAGGTTGACCTTCGCTGGCATATCCTTGATCAGGCGGACCAGTTCGCGGGCATCGGCTTCGCTGTCATTGACGCCACGCAGCATGATGTATTCGAACGTGATACGACGGGAATTCGATGCTGCGGGATAACGCCTGCAGGCCGCCATCAATTCCTCGATCGGATATTTGCGGTTCAGCGGGACGATCTGATCGCGTAGATCGTTCGTGACGGCGTGGAGGGAGATGGCAAGATTGATGCCGAGTTCATCGCCGCAGCGGTCCATCATCGGGACGACACCGGATGTGGACAGCGTGATGCGGCGGCGCGACAGAGCAATGCCTTCACCATCCATGATGATGCGCATGGCCTTGGCCACGTTGTCATAATTATAGAGCGGCTCACCCATTCCCATCAAAACGATGGTGGACAGGAAGCGCGGCATGTCTGCGCTCGGGCTTGGCCATTCCTTGTAGCTGTCCCGTGCTGCCATGAACTGGCCGACGATTTCTGCCGGTCCCAGATTGCGGACGAGCTTCTGGGTTCCGGTATGACAGAATGTGCAGGAGAGGGTGCAGCCGACCTGCGAAGAAATGCAAACGGCCCCGCGGTCTTCCTTGCGGTCCGGAATATAGACCGTCTCGGCTTCCTGTCCGTCGCGGAAGCGGAAAAGGAATTTGCGGGTGGCATCGACGGATGTCTGTTCCGTCGTTGTCGTGGGACGGCCGACGATGAAGTGTTCTGCTAGTTTGGCCTGAAGCGGCTTGGCAATGGTGCTCATTTTTGAAAAATCAGTCGCGCCCTGGTGGTAGATCCAGTGCCAGATCTGCTTTGCCCGGAATGGCTTTTCGCCAATTTCGGTCATCAGGGTGGCAAGTTCCTCACGCGACATGCCAACCAGATCGCGGCGGCCATCTTCCAGCCGTGCTTCCGGCGGAGCAAAGAGGGCGGATTTCGCGCGGATACGCTCTCGCTCTGCCTCGTTCAGATCATCTGAAGCGACGGAGTTGATGCGCGGGCGGGTATCTGGGTGTGTCAGGACGGTCATGGCGGCGGACCCATAGCACGGAGAGAGCGCGGATTTCCAAAGGAAAGTGAGTCTTGATGCAATGGGATGGACTCTTTGTACCGAACGGTACAAATTGGGCTTATCCTTTTAATCAGGAAACTTCACTATGAACGTCAGACCACCCTTGCCACCGTTCACGCGTGAAACGGCCATACAGAAAGTTCGTGCTGCAGAAGATGCATGGAATGGTCAGTGCCCGGAGCGGGTAGCTCTGGCCTACTCGCAGGATAGCCGTTGGCGAAATCGGGATGAATTTCTCGCTGGTCGGGCGGAAATTACGGCATTTCTCGCCCGGAAGTGGGAGCAGGAACTCGAGTACCGTCTGATTAAGGAGCTTTGGGCATTTGATGGAAACAGGATTGCGGTACGGTTCGCTTATGAATGGCGCGATCAGAGTGGTCAGTGGTGGCGTTCTTATGGAAACGAAAACTGGCGCTTCAATGATGCCGGGCTGATGGATGAACGGCATGCCAGTATCAATGACGTTCGGATTGGAGAGGCAGAGCGTTTATTCCGTTGGGAAGAATCGGTGCGGCCTGATTTTCATCCAGGGCTGAGTGAGGTGGGTCTGTGACGACTTCTTCCCGTCGGGACCGTGATCCAGTTCTTCAGGCAATTGCTGAGGTCTTCCGGCGTCATGGATATGAGGGGACTTCTCTTAGTCGTTTGACCACCGCAACCGGGCTGGGAAAGGGGAGCCTTTATAACCTTTTCCCGCATGGGAAAGAGCAGATGACCGCCGAAGTTCTGGCTCATATCCAGCGATGGTTTGAGACAGAAATTTTTGTGCCGCTTAAAGTGACTGAAAACCCGTCGGCGGGAATTGAGAGTATGTTTCGGAGTGCGGAACAGTATTTCCAGTCAGGTCAGAGAATTTGCCTGATGGGCCTTATGGCATTGGATGGGGACACGCCGTTCGGGACACAGATTCAGGCTTATTTTTCCGACTGGCAGACCGCTCTGGCCTCAGCGATTTACAAATCTGGAAAGCCTCAGGAGGAAGCCACTGATCTTGCAGAAGAGATTGTCAGTGGGATTCAGGGTGCTCTGGTTCTGGCACACGCGCAATCCGATGCAGGAATTTTCCTGCGCCGGATGCAGTCATTCAGGCGTCGGCTGGGGGTTCCGTGCGGCGGGCTGCAATAAGAAATTCCCGATTGCCTTCGGGGCCAGTAATCGGGCTGGCTTCGATTCCAAGGACTTCCCAGCCGGGGAGTGAGGCAAACCAGTCCCGGATTTCGGCGCAGACACGGTCATGGACAGCCGGATCTCGCACCACACCTTTGGCGCCCACTTCGCCGCGACCAGCCTCGAACTGAGGCTTGATCAGTGCAATGGCCCATGCGTCAGGCGTTGTAAGAGCCAGAGCGGCGGGAAGGACTGTCTTGAGGCCGATGAAACTTGCGTCACAGACGACAATGCCAGCCAGTTCTGGGATTTGCTCCGCCGTGAGGGCGCGGGCATTCGTCTTTTCCATGACGACGACCCGCTCGTCGGAGCGGATTTTCCATGAAAGCTGGCCGTGCCCTACGTCGACGGCATAGACCTTGCTGGCGCCATGGGTCAGCAGAACATCTGTAAAGCCGCCTGTGGAGGCACCGACATCAATGGCGATACGGCCTTTCGGGTCCAGCCCAAAATGCTCGATGCCATGAATGAGCTTCAGGCCACCGCGGGACACCCAGGGATGATCCTGCCCTTTGAGGGATAACGGAGCATCCTCGGGAATCTGGTCACCAGCCTTCGCGATGCGCCTGTCCCCATTATAGGCCAGACCCGCCATGATGAGGGCCTGGGCGCGGGTCCGGCTTTCGACCAGTCCCCGATCAACGAGGAGCTGGTCTGCGCGGCGTTTGGCCATGGATCAGGCGGACTGCTGGGCGACTTCAACGCCCAGCGCTGCAGCAGCAGTGCGCACAATGTGCGGAGCCGTCAGGCCGGCTTCGTCGTACTGAACGTCCGGGTTGTTATGGTCGATGTATTTGTCTGGCAGTGCCATCGGACGGAACTTCACCGTATCCAGCTTGCCGGTTTCAGCAAGATGCTGAACGACCAGGCTGCTGAAGCCGCCGATAGCACCTTCTTCCAGCGTGATCAGTACGTCATGCTGTGCGACCAGGTCATCCACCAGCTTGGTGTCGATTGGCTTGGCGAAGCGTGCATCCGCGACCGTTACCGCGACGCCCTGTGCGGCAAGCTGATCTGCTGCGCGAAGGGATTCGTGCAGACGGGTACCCAGCGACAGAATGGCGACACCAGAACGTGTGCCCGGAGCCTGACGAGACTCGCGAACGATACGACCCTTACCGATTTCCAGAACTTCTCCCTTTTCAGGCAGGTCCAGACCAATGCCGCTGCCACGCGGGTAACGGAAAGCGATCGGGCCAGCATCGTATTCGCAGGCCGTGGCGGTCGCATGGAGCAGTTCGATTTCGTCAGATGGTGCCATGACGACCATGTTCGGCAGACAGCACAGGTAGTTCAGGTCGAAAGAACCGGCATGCGTTGCACCGTCAGCGCCAACGAGACCTGCACGGTCGATCGCAAAGCGGACCGGCAGGTTCTGCAGGGCGACGTCATGGACGACCTGATCGTAGGCGCGCTGAAGGAAGGTGGAGTAGATAGCGCAGAACGGACGCAGACCTTCGGAGGCGATACCGGCGGCAAAAGTGACGGCGTGCTGCTCTGCGATACCGACGTCGAAGAAACGGTCAGGATAGGCTTTTGCGAACGCTGTCAGGCCGGTGCCGGACGGCATGGCGGCCGTAACGGTAACGAGCTTGTCGTCGGTCTTGGCGCGACGCATCAGTTCGCGGCTGAAAACAGACGTATAGCTTGGTGGACCGGCCGGAGCCTTCTTCTGCTCGCCCGTCACAACATTGAACTTGCTGACGGCATGGTACTTGTCGCCTGCAGCTTCGGCAGGCTTATAGCCACGACCCTTTTCCGTGATGATGTGGAGCAGGATCGGCCCCTGATCGTCCGCATCACGGAGGTTGCGCAGGATGGGAACAAGCTGGCTCATGTCATGGCCATCCACCGGGCCGACATAATAGAAACCAAGTTCTTCAAAGAGCGTGCCGCCAGTGATCATGCCACGGGCATATTCTTCGGCGCGCTTGGCTGTGCGCTCGATCTTGCCGGGCAGGCGCTTGGCGACCTTGCCAGCCAGATCCCGCAGGCCGAAGAACTGGCGTGAGGACATCAGGCGCGACAGGTAGTTCGACATTGAACCGACCGGGGGGGCGATCGACATTTCGTTGTCGTTCAGCACCACGATCAGGCGGTTGGCGCCTGGGCCTGCAACGGCGGCGTTGTTCATGGCTTCGTAAGCCATGCCAGCGGAAATGGAACCGTCACCGATGACCGCAATCACGTTGCGTTCGTGGTAGCTCGGATCTTTTTCGGCGTGGAGATGATGCGCCACAGCCATGCCGAGACCGGCGGAAATGGATGTGGAGGAATGTGCTGCACCGAACGGGTCGTATTCACTTTCCGCGCGACGGGTGAAACCGGACAGGCCTTCTGGCTGACGCAACGTACGGATGCGATCACGACGGCCCGTCAGGATTTTGTGCGGATACGCCTGATGGCCAACATCCCAGATGATCCGGTCATCAGGCGTGTTGAACACAGCGTGCAGCGCGACGGTCAGTTCGACGACGCCAAGCGACGCACCAAGATGGCCGCCGGTCGTGGAAACGGCGTCAACCGTTTCTGAGCGCAGTTCGTCAGCAAGCTGCTTGAGCTGATCGACGGAAAGATTCCGCATGTCTGATGGCAGCGTTACGCGGTCCAGAACCGGATAGCGGCCGTAAGTAGGAATCGTAGAAGACGGGTTGCTCATGAAATCAGTTCCTGCGCTCGACGACGTAGTCTGCAAGGGCCCTGAGGGCTGCGGCCTGTGCGCCGAAAGATGAAAGGGCCTCCCGGGCCTGATCGCTCAGGCGGCGGGCCTCGGCGCGGGCTCCGTCAATGCCGAGCAGGGAGACATAGGTTGATTTTCCGCTGGCTTCATCCTTGCCAGCAGTCTTGCCAAGTTCCTCGGCGCTTGCGGTCGTGTCCAGAACATCGTCAGCGACCTGAAAAGCCGTTCCAAGATCACGACCATAAGCGACGATGGCGTCCCGGCGTTCATCGCTCACGCCAGCCAGAATGGCGCCAGATTCCGCAGCGTAGCGGATCAGGGCGCCTGTCTTCAGAGCATGCAGGCGACGGACGTCGTTCAGCGGCAGGGCACGGCCTTCACCGCGAATATCCACGACCTGACCACCGACCATGCCAGCCGCGCCGGAAGCACGGGCCAGAGCCAGGGCCAGATTGGCGCGGATTGTGGCATCCGGGCTGGTTTCAGGTTCAACGAGGATTTCGAACGCGCGTGTCTGGAGGGCATCGCCCGCGAGAATGGCAATCGCTTCGTCAAACTGGCGGTGCGTTGAGGGCTGTCCGCGGCGCAGATCATCGTCATCCATGGAAGGGAGATCGTCATGCACCAGCGAGTAGGCGTGCAGCATCTCGACGGACGCCGCAACGCGCAGTGCGGCCTGACGATCCGCCCCAAACAGGGAAGCAACTTCTACGGCCAGAAAGCCACGCAGACGCTTACCGCCGCCGAGGGAGGCGTAGCGCATGGCTTCGAGAAGAACGGATTCGTCACCCGGGACCATTGGGAGCAGAGCGTCGATTGTCGCTTCAATATCCGTGCAGGCGTGGGCGAGAGCCTCCTTGAGGGAGGTGGACGTGGTGGTGGCACTCATCGGCCGGTCTCTCCGGTATCGGCAAGAGGCTCCGTGCCTGTGCTGCCGTCATCGTTCTGCACGATGGCACGCACACGCATTTCGGCCTCTCCCAGCTTTGTATCGCAGTGTTTGCGCAGGGCAGCACCGCGCTCATAGGCTGAAATGGCGTCTTCAAGCTTCATCTGTCCGCCCTCAAGGCCACGGACGATCCGCTCCAGCTCGGAGAGAGCCTCTTCGAAAGACATGGCATCAATAGGTTCGGGCATGGAAAGCCTCAGGACATGTTTTGGAAACAAGGTAGCGAGGGATTACAGCCAGATGACAGCTTTTGCCAGCCCTGTGCATGGGAACGGGGGAGTTTCCTCAGGAGGGTTGCGTTTCTGCACGCCTGCGGATGACGAAGGACAGGACGCCTGCGCTTTCGGTAAAGGCGACGAGGGCATGTCCTGTTTCACGGCAGTAAGACTGGAAATCTGCCACCGAGGCGCGATCTGTCGCCAGAATGCGAAGGCGTGCGCCGGGCGTCATGTCGCGGAGCGCACGGTTCGCCTTGAGAACAGGCATGGGGCAGGCGAGACCGCGCAGGTCCAGCAGGGTCTCCGTCGGAGGTAATGTCATGGTGTCCGTTATGCCTCGGCATGGATCGCGGGCCAAGAGATCGTTTTTCCGTTGCTGGAATGTGAGGATTTTTCTATATTTGTGGCTTAATGCCACAAAGCGTCCTTCGGGGCGCTTTTTCTGTTTTTGGAGAATGTATGGAAAAGCAGGTGTGCGAGAGCCCATCGGTTTCTGAGGGAAATGAGCGCCGCGCCTATACGTTGCGGGTTCTGGAAGACCGGGTTCTGCGGTTGGAAACCGTGGCTGGAGGATTGTCTGATCGGTATGAGCAACTGCGGACAGAAATGCGTCAGGAAATCAGTTCTCTTCGTAACCAGATGAAATCTCTTGAGACCAAGATGGATGACGGTAACAGGATTGTGAATGGAAAATTGGACCGTCTGATCGGTGGACGTGCGGTTCTGACGGCTCTTGTGACATTGGCGACATCTATTCTTGGCACAGGGATGGTGCATTTTGCCCTGTCCCTGAGTACGCATTGAGGGGGCGGCATCATGACTGGACTTGATGTTGGTCAACTCAAGCATTGTGTCGTTGAGCCCACACTGACGGGTCTTGGACTCGGGGGCGCGGCGGCTGTTAACCTCCTGACTGGAACGGCGCTTGCAGAAAGTCGGGGCATGTATCTGAAGCAGGTCGGCGGAGGCCCCGCGCTTGGACTGTGGCAGATGGAACCCGCAACACATGACGACTGCTGGAACAACTTTCTCCGTTTCCCAGTGGGAAAACGCCTTGGTGGTCTTCTGGAGGAGATGTTGGCGCCCGATCTGCCCCGTAGCGCCCAGATGGTCACAAACCTGCGATATGCCTGCGCGATGGCCCGTATTCGTTTTTATCGCGTGAAGGAGGCTTTGCCGGGTGCGAACGACCCTTATGCGCTCAGTCGCTATCACAAGGTGCATTATAATACAGCTTTGGGCGCGGCTGACCCTGGCGCGAATGCCGTCTATTTCAAGGCGGCATTGCAGGCATAGAAGAATGAGCGATGCCGGGGACTTGTATGCATCACGCTCCCGACACCGCAGACTTGACCTTAAACCGCCTTATTATGACGGAATAGTGGCGTCGCTGACGCGGAAGAGTTTTATTTGATTGGTTTTTATAATTATTTGACGAGTGGCAATATCCGGTTTGCAGGATTCCCACAAAAGGTTGCCGGGCCAGTATGGGAAAGCATCAGACCACGGTGAATCCAGACTGTTCCGCCAATGTCGATCCATCTGCGACAAAAGGCATAATCTTCGGAAAGATAGGTTCGGGTCTCTGGCTCGATCATACAATCGAAGAGAGCGAAGGCGTCTGTTGGTTCATGGGTAAATGGGCTGTGGTCTCCGCTCTGTTGAGCATCAATCCGTCTATAGCGGCTCTCTGGATAGGCAGCGGTCATGCGTTGAATGGTTGCGCGGGTTAATAAAAGGAAGCCTGTTCCAACATAAGAGACCTGCGCCACATCTGAAGGTGTCTTTTCTTCATAAAGAGCCGCACAATCTCCAACATAGCGGAGGCTGGCAGTTTCGGGGGGTTCGCCCGACGCGAGAAAACGCTCTGTATTCTTGTCCCAGTAATGGGATTTGAGGGGATATACGCCCCCGATAACAGTCTTGTCAGCGGCAAGGAGGGCCTGAATATCCGAAAATGAAAAACCGATATCGCTGTCGATAAAAAGCAAATGGCTTGCATCCGTCATGGTGATGAACTGATGCAGAAGCGTATTTCTGGCTCTGGTAATCAGCGCATCGCTTCCCAGCGTTGACAGCGTCAGGCGGATATTCTGGGAGGCGGCTTCCGCCATGCAACCGATGACGGACTGCATGTAAGACTGGGTAACAGATCCGCCGAAGCAGGGTGTCGCGATAAAAATATGGGGGCTGGCACTCATGCTGTGCATGTTGGGCCTGCCCCTCTTAACAAAGACTTAAATTGAGAGCGATTAAAGTCCTTAGCTGCCCATATGGCTTTGAAGAATCATGTAGAGAAGAAATGCGGCATCAAGGCCAAGAACGATCGGTGTTAGACGTTTGAAGTCCCGCAGGGCGAGCGCCAGTCCGGTATAAAGGAGCAGACCACAGGACAGGCTGAGCATGAAATTGCCGGTCACGCCTGCGATGAGCAGCATTGTCAAAGGTGGAATGGCATCGGAGGGATTGTCTGCAACGCGATGCAGGCTTCCGAGCATGTTCAGCCCCACGAGAACCAGAACAGGCGCTGTTGCGATTGCTGGAATGGCAGTAATCAGTGGCCAGAAAACGGACGATACAGCGAACAGAAGCGCCACAACCAGTGCGCTCAGCCCTGTACGGCCACCAGCTTCCACGCCAGCCAGACTTTCCACATATGCCGAAACCGTACAGGTCCCGAGGCTGGCACCAATGATGCTGGCAGCACCATCCGAGGCAAAAGCGCGATGATCGAGCGCTGGCTTCTCCGGTGTTCCATCCAGTCCCGCACGGTGAGCCACGCTCATCATAGTGGCCGTTGCATCAAAAAAATCGCTGATGAGGAAGTAAAGCGTGATGGGGATGAGCAGGCCGAGATGGGAAAAAAAACCGGCAAAATCAAAGGGCAGGAAGAGGTTGGTTGGATAATGTGGCCAGTCCACAGCATGGGCAGGCAGAGTTGTGATCGTACCCTTGTCCGTATGGATGAAAAGGCCCGCAACCGTCAGGGTTGAAATGGCAAGAAGCAGCCCGGCTGGAACACGCAGGACGACCAGAACCGCACAGAGAAGCACGCCGGCCATGCTGAGCAAGACTGATGGATCGCTCAGGGAACCGAAGGTCAGACCCTGCGCGGTAGGTACCGCGATACCGCCGGTCGTTAGGCCAATACGGGCAATGAAGGCGCCAAGTGCGACCTGGATGCCCAGAACGATTGAGGGCGGAAAACCACGGATGATGCGCTGTCTGATTTGGCTGAGAGAGAGCGCTGTGAAGCAGAGGCCGCTGAACAAGACGACAGTAAAGGCTGTGCGTGGACTGACATGTGCCTGCTGAACCACAACCTGTGCAAACAGCACGTTGCTGCTCATGGCAGGAGCCAGCGCAATGGGGAGTCGTGCCCAGAGCGCCATCAGCAATGTGCCCGCGACCGCGCCGGCGATGGTCGTCATGACCATATCGTGCCGGTCCAGCCCCGCCGCAGACAGGATGGAAGGATTGACCGCGACGATATAGGCCATGGCCCCGAAGACGGTCAGGCCAGCGACGATCTCACGGGGTACGGTGGAGCCGCGGGCGGAAATATGAAACCAGCGGTCGAGTGTGGACAGCAAAGATCAGGCACTCCGGCGGGAATGAACATTGTGCTCAGCTATAGTGAAAAATGCTCATTCCGCCATGGGGCTTTGATGTTTTTTCATTTCGGCTTCGATTTTTGTGCCCATGCTTTGCGTACCTGAGACGGTGTCAGGTGTTTTGTAGGCTTGCCTGTTCCGCTCTGTTTTTCAGAATGCGGCACGCTGCTGGCTCCTGCGCCTGTGGTGCCACCTGGTGCAATTCCAGAAGCCGGATTTGTGTTGGCTTCCTGAACTGCGCGCTCACACGCAGAGCCTTCTCCGACACCAAACTGGATCGTCGGAATCAAAGCTGCGGGCGGGAACAGGACGCCAAGTCCTACAGAGGCGGCAACCCGGCCAATCAGTTCTGCTCCAGGTAAAATATTGGGGCTGCTGAGAGGGCCCAAAATGTGAACCGCTCCAGGTAGAGAGAGGATCTGTGGATGGATGGCGCGCGTAGTAACGGCGTAATCCAGCGTGTCATTGTGAAAGTTGACTGTGCCAGTCCCGGTCGTACGGGTCGTTTCTGTTTGTAGCAGGAGGGACTTTGTTTTCAGGATACCGTTGTCCAGAGGCATGTCCGCCACGAGGCATTCCAGCTTGGATCGGTCCGGGATTCCAAGTGCGGAAAGAACGGCAGAGCCCAGTTTGAGGCCCAGAAGGTCGGGCAGAAGTGCCGTCACATCGCCCCCGCGATCCAGTACCAGCGTGGTTCCGCCATCGCCATTGGCAACCAGAGACGCGACGGAATTGCCGGTTGATGTAAGCGTGACATGTCCGCCAATTGTCCCTTCACCCTTGAAGGTGTCCGTAGCCTTCATGATTCGGGATAGGGGCAGACGGGACACATCCAGACGGAATTTCGTTCGGAACTGTTCGTTTTTAGTCGGTTGCAGCGTTGCTGTTGCACTGATTTTTCCCGAACCCGTCGCAAAGGACAGATGCTTCAGATCAATAGCACCATCTTTGACTGCAAATTCCGTATCGATGTTGTCCAGAGGCCAATCTTTGTTGCGGATATGATCACCGTGATAGGTGACATGCGCATTGACGGCATTCAGCTTGGGAACATTGATTTTCTGGTCAGGTAGAACGCTGCGGCTGGGTGGAGCAGTCTTTTTTGCTTCGCCTGTTTTGGCACCAACGAACCCTCCCAGATCGGCTAGATCAACCGAATGGGAATGGAGTGCTGCTTCGACGAATGGGGGCTTGAGATGCGGGTCGACGTTGATGTTGCCGCCGATATCGGACGAGCCCATCCTGCCTTCAAATTTCTGGAAACGAATGGCGCTCTCGGAGTAACCGAGATTACCCGTGATGCTGTAGGCAGGTGTATGCGGGATGGGTATGCCTGTCAGACCGTAGAGCAAAGACATGTCCGGTCCTGCAAAGTGAAGTGCTAGCTTCGTGCCCTTGAAGTGCAGAGGATCATCAACCGTACCTTTCAGAGTGGCATAGGTCGGACCATTCTCAATGCGCCCATCAATGGGGTAAGGCTCTGCGGGTTGTGTCAGGGAGAGCAGGGCGCCTCCAACGATATGACCATTAATTGGCGCCTGGGCGTAACGGCCCTTGAGATCCACAACAACATTACCCTTGGTGCCGTTCTGTGGTGGCGTTGTGTGAATCAAGACGTGCATGTCGGTCTTGAGTTGTGCGAGCGCCAGCCGGATATCGGCATTCTGAATATCAATTTCGCCAATGTCCGGTGAGGTCATGGGCTTTGATGGCGTTTGTGTTTCTGTCTTCTCCGTCGTATCGCCGAAGGTATAGTTGTTTTGGCCATTTGTTCGGGAAACGATATCGCCCTTTGGCGTATCCATTCGAATGACTGGAATAAAAAGCCCACGTCCCGTCAGATAGCGCCAGACATCTACTTTGACTGTCAGGGATTTCGCAGACGCGAAATCTGCCTTTTCCTTTTCGAACCCTTCGGGCTGGGAAATCTTCAGATCATCGACCGTAACGCTGGTTCTAAGCCCCGGCGACACATGGAGATGAGCAATGCTGACCGGCCGATGAAGCGCATCAGAGGCTTTGCGATTGATAAGAGGGACAAACCAGTCCCACTGCCAGATCATGATCAGAATGAGGATGCCAAGGGCGAGGACCCCGAAGACACCACCGGTCGTCTTAAGGGCTAAGTGCCGACTACGACTGGTTGATCCGGGGGACGAAGATGTTTCACTCACCATTGTAATTCCCCATCACGAAAAGTCTGGCAGGATTGAAAAGATGACTGCATTGGTATGAATACGATTTGCAGTCGGGCCAGTTTCGCTCGCAGGGAAAAGAGTACGGAAAATGCGTGAAGACGACCCTCTGACCAAATTGCGTGAAGTCAGCCGCACCATTCATGAGCAGGTCGACAAAGCCTATTCGGGATTCAGTCTGTCAGATGCTGCTTCCTACACGGCGTTTCTACAGGCGCACGGACGTGTTTTGCCGCAGGTTGAAGCCTGGTTGAAAACAATTATGAACCTTCCATCCTGGCGCGAACGGACGGAGTATCTCCGAAGCGACCTTGCTGAATTGGGGCATGATCTTCCGGAGTATCTGGATTGGCAGCCTCCTTCAGGAGCAGGGGCTCCACTCGGGGCTTTGTATGTTCTGGAAGGATCGCGGCTTGGCGGTAAAATGCTGGCTGCCCAGGTTGGTGAAGGTTTGCCGCACACCTATCTTTCGGCAGGGCACGAAAAAGGCGGGTGGCCAGCTTTCCTCCAAATTTTGAGAGAACGTCTTCAGGATGCTGACGACGGTTATCGTCAGTCAGTCATGGATGGCGTGACGTCAGCATTCGACCTTTTCCGGAGGGCCGCAACAGTCAGGGGGTAGGTGACGCGTATTTGGCGGGGCGAATGTTGCGGGGAACAAGGCCTGGAAATGCTTCAGACAGCCGCTCTGCTTCGTCGGGTGGAAGCATTGCAATGGCGCATCCCAAAGCGGTTGCGTCTGGAGTGGGCAATCTTTCAAGTCCTCGCAAAAGCGCGGCAAGAGTGTGTCCACCCTGACAGAGGACCGTGAGTGCGGTGATGCGACTGGAAAGCTCTGCAGAGGGCATCTGCTTGACGAGTGCTTGGCCGGGTATTGGAAGTGCCACGTCCTGACCCGTCAGAGGAGACATAATGAGACGTTTCTCGGAATCGAGTTTGAGGGGAACGATCGGGAGAAGGCATGGGGATTGTTCCACATCCAGACAGGATACGGAACAGAGGCGCTCTGTAATGAGATATGCCGGGTGAGGAGCGGGAGCGCTTGTTTCGATCATCAGCAGCAAACGGACATAGCGTGCAGCGTCAAGAGCCGTGGTCTCAAGTGTAACGAGGTTTTCAGTATCCAGATCCAATGCGAGTTGAGTTGTTTGCCCAAGCGCATAGAACTTGAAGTCAGGGAATGAGACGTCTTCGTGCTCAAAGAGAACTGAGGAATTCAATCCCAGTTTGGCAAATGCATCCTCATCATTGCGGACAATCATCTGCCGAAGCCGCCAGTAAAGATCCGTCAGACCAGCCTGAACAATGGAGGCAGCAAACTGGCGTGTTTGCCGAAGCCACCGTTGAGCAGATGTATCCAACACGTCATTTCGATTGAAATGGTTCCATGCATCTTCCGGCGTGACGCTCGAGTGACGGTTTAGAAAGCTACGCCGGTCGCCTGCTGCATAATGCAGAATGCGGGCGCGAGACCAGTTTGGTGCGAAGTTCAGGCGGGAGAGTGGATCTGGAACTGGTCCTTCATAGTCCTCTGCCCGTATAAATGTTCGGATCACACGATGGTCTGCTATTTCCAGCGGTGCGTGTCGAGTGAAAGCCTGAGTCGGTGCAAACGGAGAGGGCTCTTCATGCCCGTTGGACCCGAAAAGGCACCAATGAACAGGTTGAATATTGTCTGTTGCGGATGAGAGAAAATCTTCGAGAGAGGCGCTGGCCTCAAAGTGCAGATATTCGTCTGCAGCGAGAATCATCATCCAGTCAAAGGCGCTTCTACCGTCACGGAGCGCTTGCTCCTGAAACGCGTTCTGGCGGTCCAGGCGAGCAGGAATACTGACATCTGAGCGATGAAGACGAATATCGTGGAAAGAAGCTGCACTGGAAAGAATAGTCCATGTGCCGTCTGTAGAGTGGTCATCACAGATGATCAGTGTCGAAAAACCAATCGCTCTGTGATGACTGATCCACCAGCCAATGTTGTCGACCTCGTTATGGACGAACAGAACAGCGGCTGTTTTTAACATAAAGCAGAATCAATCCATTTTAAGTGCGGCAAGGAAGGCGCTTTGTGGAATTTCGACCTTACCAAACTGTCGCATCCGTTTCTTGCCTTCTTTCTGCTTGTCCAGCAGTTTGCGCTTACGGGAGATGTCTCCGCCATAGCACTTTGCGGTCACATCTTTGGACAAGGCACCAATGGTCTCACGGGCAATGACCTTGGAGCCAATGGCAGCCTGAATGGCGATCTTGAAGAGCTGCTTCGGGATCAGATCCTTGAGCTTGCCACAAATGGCGCGACCACGGGTTTCTGCAACCGTCCGATGCGCGACGAAAGCCAGTGCATCAACGGGCTCATGGTTCACGAGAATGGAGATGCGAACCAGATCGCTCTCCTCATAACCATCGACCTGATAATCAAATGACGCATAACCACGGGTGAGAGACTTCAGACGATCGTAAAAGTCGAACACCACTTCGTTCAGCGGCAGACGATAGACTGCCATGGCGCGATTGCCGACATAGGTGAGATCGACCTGAATACCGCGACGCTCCGAGCAGAGCGTGAGCACGGAACCCAGATACTCGTCCTGCACCATGATCGTGGCCTTGATCCAAGGCTCTTCAATGGTTTCAATCAGGGCCGGATCCGGCATGTCAGCCGGATTGTGGAGCTCTTCCTTCGTGCCGTTCGTCAGCGTCATGCGATAGACGACGGACGGCGCAGTGGCGATCAGATCCAGATTGAACTCGCGGGACAGACGCTCCTGAATGATTTCCAGATGCAGCAGTCCAAGGAACCCGCAACGGAATCCGAAACCAAGAGCCGCAGAGCTTTCTGCCTCGAAGTGGAACGATGCGTCATTCAGGCGCAGCTTGCCCAAGCTATCACGCAGCTTCTCAAAATCGTCCGCGTCAATCGGGAAAAGGCCACACCACACAACCGGGATGGAAGGCTTGAAGCCCGGAAGGGTCTTTTCTGCCGGCTTGCGATCAAGGGTAATGGTGTCACCAACGGCAACGTCCGCCACCGTTTTGATGGCAGCATTGATGAAGCCCATCTCGCCCGGACCAAGCTCATCCACATTCGTCATGCGTGGGAGGAACACACCGACCTGATCAACGTGATAGGTCGAGCCAGCCTGCATCATGCGAATACGGTCACCCCGCTTGACGGTACCGTTCATGACACGGATCAGGATGATGACGCCGAGATACGGGTCGTACCAGCTATCAACCAGCAGGGCCTGAAGAGGTGCATCGCGGTCACCCTTTGGCGCCGGCAGACGCTCGACGAGCGCTTCCAGTACGCCTTCGATATTAATGCCGGTCTTGGCGCTGATTTCCACGGCGTCATCGGCAGGAATGCCGATAACTTCTTCAATCTGTGCCCGGACGCGTTCCGGCTCTGCGGCTGGAAGGTCGATCTTGTTCAGGACGGGAACGATTTCGTGGTTGGCGTCGATAGCCTGATAGACGTTGGCCAGCGTCTGCGCTTCCACGCCCTGTGAGGCATCCACGACCAGCAGCGAGCCTTCACAGGCTGCCAGCGAGCGGCTGACTTCATAGGCGAAGTCGACATGGCCCGGGGTGTCCATGAGATTCAGCGTGTAAACCTTGCCATCCTTGGCCGGGTAGGTGAGGCGGACGGTCTGCGCCTTGATGGTGATGCCGCGCTCCTGCTCCAGCTCCATCGAATCGAGGACCTGGGCTTTCATCTCACGCTCGGTAAGTGCGCCACAGGCCTGAATCAGCCTGTCGGCAAGTGTGGACTTGCCATGGTCGATATGCGCGATGATCGAGAAATTGCGGATGAGGGAGAGCGGGGTGTCGGTCATGGCAGGTTACATACGGGATTCTGGCAGGAATGTCAGCAGACCTGCGGGGAAACCTGCCTTTTTCCAAAGGCAGGTCAAAAGGGATCAGCGATCCGTCAGACGGAACTCGATCCTGCGGTTGCGGGCGTATGCCGCTGGAGTGTTGGCTGCGTCAAGCGGCTGGTAGTCAGCAAAACCGGTCGCAGCCAGATGACGAGGGTCGATCCCTTCCGAGATCAGAAGCTTTACGACCGTAATAGCGCGCTCGGATGACAGTTCCCAGTTGCTTGGAAAAGCGCTGTGGATCGGCTGTTTGTCAGCATGGCCATCAATGCGCAGAATCCAAGGAATATCTTTCGGGATCGTGGAGGAAACCTGCTTGAATGTCTTGGCCAGCGTCGTGATTTCTTTTTTGCCTTCTGCCGTCAGATCAGCGCTCCCCTGAGGGAACAGAATTTCGGACTGGAAGACAAAACGGTCCCCGACGATATTCACACCCTTCTGGTTTTTTAGAACATCCCGCAGACGACCAAAAAACTCGGAGCGGAAACGCTTGAGCTGGTTTACCTTATCCGCCAAAGCGAGGTTCAGCTTGTTGCCGAGATCCTGAATCTGGGTGTCTTTGGCCGTTTCGTTCTTTTTCTCGATATCGAGAGCATTACTGATGGCCTGAAGCTGGCGCGTCAGTTCCTCAATCTGGGCCTGAAGATCCGAAATCTTGCTGTTCTGCTGTTGGCTTGCGCTATCAGCAGAAGCAAGGGCCTGATCCTTCGACTGGAGCTGACCGTTCAGAAGAGCCATTTGTCCGGCCAGGGCCTTCAGTTGGTCTTCGTTCTTCTGCTTGTCATTGGCCAGACTGGCGACGGTCGCATTCAGGGATTTGTTCTTGTCCTCCGTCATGGAGAGCATGTGCGACAGCTCGGCCAACTGCTTTTGCAAGTCATCCAGCGTATGCTCACGCCGCATCAGGGAGACGGACAGAAACTGCTGGCCCACAACAAAAACCAGCAGAACGAATGTCACGACCATCAGCAGCGTGGACAGGGCGTCCACATAGCCGGGCCACGCATCGAGGGCGTTATTGGGTCCGCGTCTGCGCCGGGCCATGGGTCAGTCCTGCCTGCTGGAAGTGCCAGTCGTGCTGCCAGACGCTGCTGCGATGGTCCGCGCCAGAACCCGAAGATCGTTGCGGATTTCGCCAACGGTCTGAGCACGGCCCTGATGCAGTTCTTCCACGAGGCGGGAAAGATGGCTTTCAATACGGAGCAATGGTGTGCCCTGCGAGCCAGGCTGACCTTCTTCGCCCAGCTGACGCAGGAGCGGCACGAGTGCTGCGTTGGTTTCTGCCGTCCGCGTCATGATCTGCTGGTTGGCTTTCAGCAGTTCAGTCATGCCGCGAAGGCGTTCCTGCAAACTGTCCAGAAGCTGTACCTCACGAACACGCCCTTCCTCACTGCGAGAAACCGCGTTCTGAAGCGTTTCCAGATTTTCAGCCGTCTGTTCAAGAAGCGCCTGAACATAAGCCGGAATAGGTGCGCCATCGCTGTCGATGCTCGTACCGCCACTCACGCGGGTCAGACCGGCGAGCCACTCTTCAAGCTCATTGAAGAACCGTGTCTGTGCCTGACCAGCAGTCAGATCCAGAAAACCGAGAACCAGTGCGCCAGCAAGGCCGAACATCGAGCCAGAGAATGCAGTGGACATGCCAGCCAGCGGACCAGCAAGACCCGTCTTGAGCTGATTGAACATCGCATCCAGATCGCCATTGCCCGCAGACATGCCGCCGATGACGGAGGCGATGGAACTAACGGTCAGCAGCAGGCCGTAGAACGTTCCCAGAAGACCAAGGAAAATCAGAAGCTGCGTCATGTAGCGCGAGATTTCGCGGCTCTCATCCAGGCGGGACGACAGACTGTCGAGCATCGCCTGTGTCGTCTGGGTGGAGAGCGTCAGGCGGTCCGTGCGACTGCGGGCAGCCAGCATGCTTGCCATGGGGGCAAGCAGTTTTGGCGGATTGGGGGTGCCCAGACCCGTCCGGGGCTGGCGAAGAAGCTCTACCCACTGGACTTCAGGCATGAGCCGCTGAACGACTCTCAGATTCCAGATGATACCCAGAATGAGAACGCCAAGAATGACAGCATCCAGTTTCGGATTAGCATTGAAGGCATTCAGGAGGGTCTTCGCCATCGACGCTGCAAGAAGTGCAACGACGACAATGAAGATACCCATACGCAGAAGGAAGGTGGTGGGACGGGTCACGGCGGGTCTTTCCTGGCTTATGGCGTGCCGCTTGCCGGGGTTGCGGATTCGGAAGGCTGGGGATTGCTCTCGGTCACAATGTCCAGGCGGTCAGCCGGACTTGCGTCGCCCTTGTCGGGGCGTCCCATGGCGCGCGGATAGAGGCGGGTGGTCGCGACGCCTGCCTTGATGAAAATGGAGCGTATTGCCAGCGCGCGTGCAAGGGAAATGCGACGTGGCATCGAAATGTCATCACCCGGTAACGTCGCATAGGCCGTCAGGATGATGCGTTTTTCGGGCTGATCCTTGAGGGTATTTGCGTAGGCCTCAACGGATTTCAGGCTGTCCTCGTTCAGATCAGAACTTTCCGGCGCAAACAGAACGCGCATTCCGCCGCCTTCAAGCGTTTCCGTACGGGTCTTCGCATCGGCAACCGGCTTGATGTCTGCGGGGGGCACGGGGGCGTGCGTCTGAATGGGAACGAACGGAGGGGGCAGCACAACAGGCGGCGGTGGTGTAGGCGGCACGCCCGGCACGCTTGCTTTTGCGGGTGCGGATGCCTTCACTGAAGAGGCAGGAGCAGTCGCGGCAGATGGTTTGGATGTCTGGGGAGCCGCCGCTGCGTGATGCGCGGGGCGGGGTGGGGTAGCCGGTTTTGCAACGGCGACCTGTTTGCCCTGAGGCAGATCATCCAGATTGCTGGAAACCTGAGCATGTGCCCCGGAGGGCTGAAGGCAGGCCAGAGCGGCCGCCACTGAGAGGGAGGTTAGGATCGGCCTGTACATATGGCGTGATCCTAACCGAGCGGTCCATCCTCCCGCAATGGGGCGGGAGCGACTTCTGCTTACTCCCGGTTCAGGGCTTCATGGACGATGGTGCGCAATGTGCCATGAAGCTGGGCGTTACCAGCGACAACATTAACGTCATCATCAAGGTCATGAAGTTCCTTGCCGTCCGGGTCGGTGGCATGGCCCCCGGCTTCACGTACGATCAGCAGGCCAGCGGCACAATCCCAAGGCTTGATCCCGAATTCCCAGTAGCCCTCGTAACGGCCAGCGGCGACCCATGCGAGATCGAGGGCGGCGGCGCCGAAGCGACGGATGCCCGCAACCTGCGGCATGAGTGCGCCCAGAACGCGGGCAAACGGGAGACGCTGGCTGCCCGGAACCTTCGCGAACGGGATGCCGGTCGCGAACACGGCTTCCTGCATGTTCCGGCGTGCGGAGACACGAAGGCGACGCTCGTTCACGAACGCACCGATGCCCTTCTCGGCCCAGAACATCTCGTTGGCGGCCGGGTTGTAAACCAGTCCACAGACCATTTCGACGCTTCCGTCAGGAAGGCGACGCTGGAGACCTATGGAAATGGCCCAGTGCGGAATGCCGTGCAGGAAGTTCGTCGTGCCATCCAGAGGGTCGACGATCCAGCGCCACGTCCAGTTATCCCCGCCCGAAGCGCCTGTTTCTTCCATGAGGAAGGCATAGCCTGGCCGTGCGCGGGCGAGTTCTTCGCGGATGATGGTTTCTGCACGCAGGTCGGCCTGGGACACGAAGTCTCCCGGACCCTTGATGCTGACCTGAAGCTGCTCGACCTCTGCAAAATCGCGGAGCAGACGGCGGGCTGCCTTCTGCGCTGCGTTCTGCATGACGGCCATGTGCGGGGAAAGACGCATGATCAGTCCTTGGCGCGCTCGACGTAAGACGCATCATCCGTACGGACAACGATGCGCTCGCCAGCTTCAATGAAAGGAGGAACCATCGTCTTGACGCCGTTGGACAGGACAGCAGGTTTGTAGGACGAGGAGGCCGTCTGGCCCTTCACGACCGGATCGGCTTCCGTGATTTCGAGCGTGACATGTGGCGGCAGTTCAACGCCAACCGGGTCGCCCTCAACCAGCTTCACGTTCAGGGGCATGTTGTCCTGAAGGAACGCGAACTGGTCACCGAAAATGTCCTGGGGCAGAATCAGCTGCTCAAAGGTTTCCGGGTCCATCAGGACGACGTTGTCACCGTCCATGTAGGAATAGGTGTAGTCCTTGTCTTCCGTCATCAGACGCTCGACGCTGTCAGCCGTTCTCCAGCGCTCGTTCGTCTTGTTGCCCGTGTTCAGGTCGCGCATTTCGACCTGAATGAAGGCGCCACCCTTACCCGGGGTGATGATCTGCTGCTTGAGAACCGTCCAGCGGCGACCATCATGCTCGATGACCTGGCCAGCGCGGATAAGGTTGGCTTGTTGCTTCATGGTGTGTCCTGACCCTGCAATGGTGGGGTTTTTATCACGTCTTGTGGGCTTCTAGCGCCGCAGGGGGGAGGTCGGCAAGGCGCAAGGCGGCTTCATTGAACGGAATGGCTCAGGAAAGTGTGAAGTGTTGCCCTCTTGGGGCACGTCCTGGACACGTTCATGGTACTGGCCGGACCCTGTCGTGCAGGCGGGGCATGCAACTGGAGGCTCCCTCTATGTACGACATGAAGAATCTTTCCCGTATTCCCCACCTGGAAGCCAATGCCAGCGAAGGCATGGACGCGTTCTGGAAGTTTGACCGTGCGGCTTTTGAAGACGGGGCTGTCAGCGCCTTGACCAAACAGCTTGCTGCAGTGGCCGTCGCTCTGACGACACAATGCCCTTACTGTATTGAACTGCATGGCAAGGCAGCACGGGATGCCGGGGCGACGGATGCCCAGCTTGCAGAAATCGCTCTCGTGGCTGCAGCAATTCGTGCGGGTGGAGCTGTCACACACGCCACGCATCTGTTTCCAAAGAGCGAAGGCTGAAAGTCTTGGACCGGACGGAGGTATATTCCGTCCGGTTCCGACACGCGTCTCATGTAAAGGACGCAATTTCTCCCTTCGGAGAGCGAACTTTCCCATCATTCCCGGTCACCAGATAGTCCGGCCCAAGCGGCACTTTTCCTTTGCCGCCCGGAATGTCTAGGACATACGTGGGCCAGGCCAGTCCGGTGACCCGCCCACGCAGACGGGCGAGCAGGGCCCGTCCTTCCTCAACGGGAACATGGAAATGACTGGTGCCGGGAGCTGCATCCAGGTGATGCAGGTAATAGGGTTTGACCCGTGCCGTCACCAACGCCCGAAGCAGCGCTTCAAGAGACTCTTCCGTATCATTCACGCCGCGCAGCAGAACGGACTGGGAGAGAACGGGTATAGCACGCCCCAGAATAGACCGAATGGCGGTGCGGGCTTCGGCGGTCATTTCCCGCGCATGATTGATGTGCGCGACGACCCACATGGCGCGATCCGTTTCCGTGGCGTCGAGCAGTTCCGGCGTGATGCGGGCAGGGTCGGCTACCGGAACGCGCGAGTGAATACGGATCGTCTCAATATGAGGAATGGCCGATAGCGACTGAACGATGTGTTGCAGTCGTCTGGGTGCCAGCATGAGCGGGTCGCCACCCGTCAGAATGATTTCGCGGATGGCTGGGTGGGTTCTGACCCAATCCAGGGCGTCCTCAAGCTCGGTGTCGCTGAGCAGTCCGCCATCGGGGCCAACATGCTCCCGCCGGAAACAGAAACGGCAATAAAGAGGGCAGATCAGCAGAGGCTTGAGGAGCGCACGATCTTCATAACGATGCACGATTCCCTTGATGGGAGAGAGTGCATCGTCTCCGATCGGATCAAGGGTTTCGTAAGGCTGCGTGGAGAGTTCTCGTGCATCTGGAATGACCTGCCGACCAATCGGATCGTCCGGTGCTTCGATCAGGGCCTGAAACGCAGGTGGGATCGCCGTTGCGAACTGACTGGCGACAGCATCCAGCGTGTTGCGCGCGGCTTCGGGGGCGAGGCCGGCCTGAATCAGATCGGACGGCGTACGCAGGACGCGTCGCTTCGGAGAGGTCTTGACCGTATCATGCATGTGGTGGCTCTAACGCTGGCTGGCCGTGTGTTGCAACAGGAACTCGCTTCGATGACCCATTCTTCCTCCGATCCGGACAGGATTGCCGAACGTCTCCCGCTTTTGCGCCGCCGGGCCCAGATGGTGCAGGCAACGCGGAAATTCTTCGATGAGCGGGGGTATCTGGACGTCGATACACCTTATGCGGTGCCAGTGCCTGGAGAAGAGGTTCATCTCCGGTGTTTTCGGACTGAACTGGAACACTCGGATGGCTCGCGTGAGGCGCGCTTCCTGCATACCAGTCCCGAATTTGCCATGAAGCGGATCATTGCAGCGACTGGCCTGCCCATTTTTCAGCTCGCGCGGGTCTGGAGGAATGGAGAAGCCAGCGCGACGCATGTTCCGGAATTTACCATGCTGGAATGGTATGCGCCGGGCGCTGACCTTGACGTGCTGATGGACGAAACCGAGGCTTTCGTACGCGCGCTTCTGCCCGATCAGGTTTACCGTGATGGTGTTCTGATTCCCGTGACGGAGCCCTTTGAGCGTCTGACGATGCAGGATGCTTTTGCGCGTTATGTGGGAGCAGATCTGTTGGGAACGGCAGGGGACGCTGACGCGCTTGCCGATCAGGCCGACGCCGTTCTGCGAGATGGGGAAAACTGGGAAGACCTGTTTTTCCGTCTTCTTCTTGAGCGTGTCGAGCCAGTGATCGGGCGTGAACGGCCGACTTTCCTGACGCACTGGCCTGCGGAACAGGCGGCTCTTGCGCGCAAAGACCCTTCGGATGCACGGGCGGCTTTACGGTTCGAGCTTTATATTGGTGGCATCGAACTGGCGAATGCGTTTGAGGAGCTGACGGACCCTGTGGAGCAGCGCCAGCGCTTTGAAGCAGATCGTCAGAAACGTCTGGAATTTTCGCCGGATCAGGACTGGCCGCTTGATGAAGCTTTTTTGACGGCCTTGCCAGATATGCCATCATGTTCCGGTATTGCACTGGGATTTGATCGGCTGGTTCTGCTTGCAACAGGGGCACCGAAAATCCGTGACATTTTGTGGTTAAGCTAACCGTTTTGAAACTTGCAGGAGTTTTAATCCGTTTCTGATACCAAACGGGCTAGAACATCGTGCTGAAGACTATATCTGCGCTGCTCATCCAGCCGGGGACAAAGAAAATGAAAAAGGCAAAACTGCTTTCCGTCGTTGCACTTCTGGCGCTGTCTGCCTGTGAGGTACCTACCCTCCAGCAGCGTCAGGTTCTCGACGGCATGGTTGGGAAAACGGAAGTAGATGTTGTGCGTCAGTTCGGCGTGCCGACCAGAAGCTACCAAACAGAGGGCCATTCCTTCCTCGCCTATATCGAGAACCAGACCCAGTATTCCGGCGGTGGTGGCGGCTGGGGCTGGGGAGGTTGGGGCGGTGGCTGGGGTGGACCCGGCTGGGGAGGCTGGGGCGGCGGTTGGGGCGGACCCGGCGGCTGGGGTGGTGGTTGGGGTGGCGGTTTCCCCTCCACCTATTACAGCACCAGTTGTCAGACGACTTTTGAACTCGTCACCGGCCATGTCGTGGGATGGACCATGCGCGGCGATGGGTGCTGAAATCGTTTTCCTGGTCTATGGTCACATCCTCTTTAGTAAGACGGTGTGACCAAGATATGCAGGTGCGATTCGGGTTTCCTTCTTTCTCCCATGACGAGTCCAGAACTTCGGCTCCGAAGGTGGTAGGAAGTCTTCTGCTGGGGCTTGCGCTCGCTGGCTGTCATGGGACGGACTGGTCGCACAATTATCAGGACAGCTTCGAGACGCCCGCCAGTACGTCCATGTCTTATATGCCCGATACTGTCGCGAAGGCGTTTGTCGAGCCGAAAAACAACGAACCCAACAC
This sequence comes from Gluconobacter sp. NFX36, assembly GCF_049887835.1. Taxonomy (NCBI): domain Bacteria; kingdom Pseudomonadati; phylum Pseudomonadota; class Alphaproteobacteria; order Acetobacterales; family Acetobacteraceae; genus Gluconobacter; species Gluconobacter sp. NFX36. The sequence continues at coordinate 272,025 of NZ_JAGEKJ010000004.1, forward strand.
GCCAGTCGCCTATCATCGGCCCTCAACGCCGTCGTATGATGACCGTCCTCTGGACGAGAACATTGGCGTTTCCGTCGAACTGGCAAATTATATGGCTGGCCTCAGGGCTACCGGATTGGTCCCATGGATTACGGGACCGGGCCCAATTACAGTTTTCGCTATTCCCAACGCAGCCATGGAAAAACTTTCCAGCCGTTGGCCGGGAGGCCTTATGGCTCCTGCCATGCGCGGACAACTCACCCATATTCTGGGATATACGATTGTTTCGGGTCGCTGGGATGAGAAGACTATCCGTAAGACTATTGCTCGCCGCCATGGGCAGGGGATCGGTCTGAAAACGCTTTATGGGGATATTCTGAGCGTTCACATCGAACCACAGACCGGCGCTATTCTGCTGAATAACCCTGCAGGACAGACAACGCGTTTATGGGGGCAGTCTTTCCCGCAATCAAACGGTGTTCTGTATTTTACACAGGATGCCCTGATCCCTGTTTCCCGCTGAAGAAACAGGGAGGATCGATCAACCCTGAAGTCTGGCGAGAAGGCTGGAGAACAGCGTCTCGTTAGTTCCATCAAGTTTGAGCGGTATTGCAAGAAAATCTGCTGAAGCTGTTGTTGCAGTGGCGGCTTCGTCAACTGTTTGAATATTTTCTGCCACGGCAGGGAGTTCCATGACAGACGTCCACCACCGGATCATGTCTGCGTGCTCCACAGCGAAGGCAATGTAATCGGCCCCGCTTTCTCCGGCCAGCATGGCTTCATCGCGGCTCTGGCACAGGCATCCAATCTGGATATCGTCGCCAGCAAGCTTGCGAAGGTTTGGCAGGCTGTCTGCTGAAGGCGCATGCAACCCGTCCGCAACTTTCAGAAGGTCAGCGGAAAGAGCTGAAAACCCGTCCGGTACATCAAGCATCAAGGCAACATCATTGTCATGCAGAAGTGCCAACACTCTTGAAAACTGCGCTTTGTCCAGCGTGTGCTTTATCGGAAAGCGCAGGGCGGTGACTTCTGAATGCGCCAGAAGCGCAGGCAGAATGTCAAAGAGGGCGTCTGCCTCAAAGCTGGCTGGCAGAACAGGGTACAGGTCGCAGGGTATCATAGGGTGAGTGTCGCAGATTCAGGAGGTTCAGGCTAGCGGGGCCAAGGTGTAGCTTGTGGTCTGGCCGTAAGAATACGTCGTCTATGGAGTTCGTCCGAAGAGAGGGCTGTCAATTGCCGGGGTGAGGCCTTGCAGACGACCCATCCGATTCCAGCAAGAAGTGCAATGCGAGCGAGCGCTGCCGATGCCCCGCAATCCAGAATGGATGCTGAACGCTCGTCTCCAACAACCTGTAACCACCAGGGGACTCCGAAACTATTGCCGGCTCCCATCGGGGACATTGCGAGGAACGGGAAAGGATGGCGTATCTTCAGGTCTGTCATGTCACCATGGCAGGAAATGACAAAGACCGGCTTCATCAAAGGCTGAGAGGTGCTTGACCTGATGAGGGGTTCAGGTCTTTCCTGAGAGGGTAGACCAGTGGAACAGGTGTCGGTCATTTCATCGGCATGTCATGGCAGGAACGGGAAGAGCGCGTTTTGAGCGAGCAGGCAGGATATCTGCAGGACGATAAGACTATTGATCGTCTTGAGGAAGCAATGGCGCGGATTTCCAGTGCAATGGAACAGCAGGCCCGAGCCCGTGAAGAGCGTGAGCGTGAAGCCCGTTCTGCTCCTGATCTTCCTGAAATTGCTGCAAACATCGACGCACTCTGTGTTCGTATCCGCGGTATTCTTGAGCGGAAAGGGGAATAACACATGGCGCAGGTCTCCATCCGTCTGAACGGATATGTTTACAGTGTCGGCTGTCAGGATGGTGAAGAACATCATCTTTATGCAATGGCACGCCAGGTCGAAAACTGGTTGCAACGCGCCCGGACGCTGGGTGGTGCCGCTAGTGAATCCAAGACGCTCATGATGGCGGCGTTGCTCATGGCGGATGAAATCTTCGAGCTCAAGCACCGTCCTCTGCCAGATGATATGCTGGCAACGGTTGAAGAAGCGAAGGCTGCTCTTCGTATTGCTGAAGCCCGTCAGGAACGTCTGGCTCAACTGGCGCAGCGGGCTGAGGAGCTTGCGGGCGTCCTCGAAACTTCCGAGTGATTTTTGCGATTGCCGTTGAATATATTCCGGCACTGTCTAATATGTAATTCGGAGCTGCCTGGTGCGTCAGGCAAATCAACCCCCGGGCCGATAAGCATTCCTACGGGAACTGGCTCTGTCGTGGCCCTGGTCACGTTAACCGGTGCCCACCTGCACTTGCAGGTCTAGGAGGGCTGAAAAGACCAACGGCTTTGGCGGCTCCACAGATTTCCGAAATCGATCTTCAGAAGAAAGAACTCCGTCGGCAGATGGCCGAACGGAGGAATGCTGCGTCCAGAGACATGGAAGCAGTGCTTCTGCATCGCCTGCATAACGTCATAGAAGCGCAGAGTGCTTCCGTTATCGCGGCTGTCTGGCCTTTGCCGGGAGAAATCGACCTTAGGCCCCTTTGCTTTCAACTTCTGAAAGCAGGGCGCCGGATAGGGCTCCCGGAAACGCCCCCAAAAGGACATCCGCTCCTCTTTCACGAATGGAAAGAGGGCATTCCTATGTGTGAGGGCCGATTTGGGACGTCTTATCCGGACGGCCCGGAGGTCATTCCTGACCTTGTTCTGGTTCCATTTTTGGCATTTGACCGAGATGGTTACCGGCTGGGCTATGGAGGCGGTTACTACGACCGTACTCTTGCCAAGTTGAAGGTACCCGCAATTGGCTACGGGTTTTCCATTCAGGAAATGGAAGCCCTTCCAGCGGGACCATACGATATTCCACTGTCTGTCATCGTCACCGAGAAAGAGACGATTGAGACAGGTTTCCATAACTCGAAAGGCTGACTGTTGAGATTTCTGTTTCTGGGTGACGTTGTAGGTCGTAGCGGACGTGAGGCGATTACCCGCAATTTGCCGGAGTGGCGCAAAAAGTTGGCTCTGGATCTTGTGGTCGTGAATGGCGAGAACGCTTCACACGGTTATGGTCTGTCCCCGGATATCGCGAGAAGTCTCATGTCTGCCGGTGTGGATGTCATCACACTGGGGAACCATGCCTGGGATCGCCGGGACATGATCGGGCACATCAATCAGATGCCCAACATTGTTCGGCCTATTAACTATCCCGCCGGTACGCCGGGGCAGGGGAGCTACATTATTGATCTTGAACGGGGACGCCGTGCGCTCGTCATCAATGTGATGGGGCGCATCTTCATGGATCCGCTGGATGACCCGTTTCGCGTTGTGAGTGAACTCCTCTCACGACATCGGCTCGGTATGACCGTGAATGCGATCATCATTGATATCCATGCAGAAGCCACCAGCGAGAAAATGGGCTTCGGTCAGTATTTTGACGGTCGGGTGTCTCTTGTTGTCGGGACGCACACACATGTTCCAACGGCGGATCACCGTATTCTGCCAAAAGGTACTGCCTATCAGACCGATGCCGGAATGTGCGGTGACTACGACAGCGTGATCGGGATGGGAAAAGAAGCGGCTCTCCATAAGTTGGTCCGGAAAATCCCTGGGGAGCGCCCGCAGCCAGCGGAAGGGGAGGCGACAGTCTGTGGTCTTCTGGTGGAAACAAATGATGCCACTGGTCTGGCTACAAAGGTGGCCCCCCTGAGAATGGGAGGTCATCTGGCGCCTAACTGGCCGGATTTTTGAGCGGGGAGAAAGATTTTTAAGAAAAAATGCAGGAAAAGGAAGTTTTTTCAGGGCTCTAAAAAGGTGGAAAGTGTGGATTTCTCGTTTTTTCTCCTGTTTTTCGCCGTATATTCTGTGGATAACCTTGATATGACAAGTGTTTGACAGTGTTGGTTGGTCCCCGTATAAGCCCGTTCACCGACGCGGCGGGGCCTTCTTCGAGGGTCTGGCCGGGACGGTTAGAGACTGTGATCTTTGAAAATTGAATATGGAATTGGAAGGGATATGTTGGCGGCGTTTTGGTGCTGCTG